>DAOMOP010000010.1:0-24019 GCA_035444405.1 Rhodocyclaceae bacterium | reverse complement strand
CCCGCCCATGCCGCCGTACCGCCGTCGGCGTACGCGCCGCCCGCTTCATCGCGGCCGCCCCACACACCAGCCCAGGGGCGACTGGCGATGGAGCCGGCGACCCACGCGTACTACGCCTTCGTCGCACCGGCGCACGACACACCGGTGCCGGTCGACGATGCCGCAGCACGAACGACGGACGACGCACGCGCATACGACGACCCGGCCGCAAGCACCCGCAGCGGCTCCGACCCCGACGGAGAAGCGCCGCTCGGCTATGCGCTGGCGCAGCTCCACGGCATCTATATCCTCGCGCAGAATCGCGCCGGCCTGGTCCTCGTCGACATGCACGCCGCCCACGAGCGCATCCTGTACGAGCGCCTCAAGGTCGTGCTCGACGGCCGGCCGGCGGTGCAGCGCCTGCTGATCCCGGCGCTGATCTCGCTCGGCCCCAAGGACATGGCGGCGGCCGAGGAATGCACCGAGGTGCTCGCCCGCATGGGCTTCGAGGTGTCGCCGGCCGGGCCGCAGGAGCTGGCGGTGCGCTCGGTGCCGGCCCTGCTGGCAAATGCGCCGGTGGGCGAGCTGATGCGCAAGCTGCTCGAGGAACTGCGCGAATATCCGGCCTCCGAAGTGATCACCGCACGGCGCAACGAGCTGCTCGCGACGATGGCCTGCCACGCCGCCGTGCGCGCCCACCGTCAGCTCACCATCCCCGAGATGAACGCCCTGCTGCGCGACATGGAAGCGACCGAGCGGGCAGACCAGTGCAACCACGGGCGCCCGACGTGGACGCAGCTCGGCATGGCCGACCTGGATCGCTTCTTCATGCGCGGGCAGTAGCGCGCCGTCGCTTACGCCCGACCGTTCAGAACTGCCACCGCGATCACGACCAGCACCACGGTCGCCCAGCCGAGCCGATCCACATAGCGGTGCAGTGCCGCTTCCATGCGCGCCCCGCCCAGCGCCATCAGGCCTGCCACCAGGAAGAAGCGCAGCCCGCGCCCGATCAGCGACGCGATCACGAACGGCAGCAGCGCCATCGACGCCGCGCCGGCCGCGATCGTGAATACCTTGTATGGAATCGGCGAGAAGCCGGCGACGAAGATGGCCCAGAAGCCCCAGCGCTCGAACCAGGCGTGCGCCTTCAGGTAGGCATCCCAGTAGCGACCGTCCTGGATCACCGGCGTGACCAGATCGAGCGCGAACGCACCGATCAGATAGCCGAACACGCCGCCGGCCACCGACGTCAGCGTCGTGATCGCGGCGAACAGCCAGGCACGCGACGGATTGGCAAGACTCATCGGCGCGAGCATGACGTCCGGCGGAATCGGGAAGAACGACGACTCGGCAAAGCTCAGCCCCCCGAGATACCACGGGGCGCGGCGGTGGCGCGCCCACGACATGGCGCGCGCATACAAGGGCGAGAAGATCTTCAAGACCATCCTTGCGACGGATTCGGCAGGCACGGGCGGGCCGCGGGACGGCGACATCATACGCGCAAACGTGCCGCCCGACGCGCGCGGCGCGCGCAAGCGGTGCTCTCGCGAGGTGCCGCGAGCTGAACGGGCGGCCGGCTTGCGCTATAGTCGCGCCACCGAATCGAGACGGAGCTTGCAGCGATGAAAGTGATGATCGACTTGTGCGTCGTGCCGCTGGGCGTGGGCGTATCCGTATCCGAGTACGTGGCCGCCTGCGAGCGCGTGATCCGCGAGGCGGGCCTGAAGGCGCAGCTGCATGCCTACGGCACCAACATCGAAGGCGACTGGGATGCCGTGATGGCCGCGGTCAAGCGCTGCCACGAGACCGTCCATGCGATGGGCGCACCGCGCATCACCACGACGATCAAGCTCGGCACGCGCACCGACCGCGAGCAGAGCATGGAAGACAAGGTGCGCAGCGTCGCGGAAAAGCTTGCGGCGGACGAACGCACGACTTGAACCAGCCTGCATCGCCACCGCCTGCCCTGCTGCTGCTCGGCCCGACCGCGAGCGGCAAGACCGCCTGTGCGCTCGCGCTCGCGCAGGCGCTGCCGGTCGAGATCGTCAGCGTCGACTCGGCGCTCGTCTATCGCGACATGGACATCGGCACGGCCAAGCCGGACCGCGCCGAGCGTGCGGCGTGCCCGCACCACCTGATCGACATCGTCAGCCCGGAGGAGAGCTACTCGGCGGCGCGTTTTTGCGCCGACGCGCTGCGCCTGATCGACGAGATCACCGCGCGCGGGCGCATTCCGCTGCTCGCCGGCGGCACCATGCTTTACTTCAAGGCGCTGCGCGACGGCCTGTCGGACCTGCCACAGGCCGACGAGGCCTTGCGACGCGACATCGACGACGCCGCCGCACGGCGCGGCTGGCCGGCCCTGCACGCCGATCTGGCCGCGCTCGACCCCGCGGCGGCCGCGCGGCTCGAGCCGACCGATGCGCAGCGCATCCAGCGCGCCCTCGAGATCGTCCGCCTGACCGGCCGCCCGCTGGCCGAAAGCTACGCGCGGCGCACGCACGCCACCGCGCGCCATCGCTGGCTGCCGATCGCGCTCGCGCCGCGCGACCGCAGCCTGCTGCACCAGCGCATCGAGCAGCGCTTCGCCCGGATGCTCGCCGACGGTCTGGTCGACGAGGTCGTCGCGCTGCGCCGACGCTACGCGCTCGACGCGACGATGCCGTCGATGCGCTGCGTCGGTTACCGCCAGGTGTGGGAGTATCTCGACGGGCGTTGCGACTACGCCACCATGCGCGGCAAGGGCGTCGTCGCGACGCGCCAGCTCGCCAAGCGCCAGCTCACCTGGCAGCGCCAGTTCCGCGAGACCTGGCCCGAACTGGTCGAGCTCGACTGCGGACAGCCGCGGCTCGCCGACGCGGTGCTGGCGGCGGCGCAGCGGCTGCTGGACTGAACATGCGGTCGCGCGGCAGCCTGCGGAGTTTCTGCCGTCAACGCCCCCCGCGGTGATCCCGACCCGCGCACTTGAGGGATGCTCAAGGGGTCCGTGCTCACGCCGCTACGCACGAGCTCAGCCGACGGTGGTCTGCGCCGCGCCCGGGGCGCGCGCGACGATCTCGCCGATACGGTGTACCGTCTCGCCGGCCTGCGCCAGCCGGTTCGCCGCGTCGTCGGCGTGCTCGGCACCGACGACGACGACCATGCCGATGCCGCAGTTGAAGACGCGGTACATCTCGTCGTCGGCAACGTTGCCGGCCTCGCGCAGCCACTGGAACAGCGGCGGCATCGTCCAGCTCGCCGCATCGATGCGCGCGGCAAGCTCCTCGCGCAGGATGCGCGGCACGTTCTCGGTGATCCCGCCGCCGGTGATGTGCGCCATGCCCTTGACCCCCCCCGGCAGCGCCGCCATCAACGCGAGCAGCGGCTTCACGTAGATGCGCGTGGGCTCGAGCACGACGTCGCGCAAGGGGCGGCCATGGAAATCCGCGTCGAGGTCCGGGCGTGTCAGCTCGAGGATCTTGCGGATCAGCGAATAGCCGTTCGAATGCGCGCCGCTCGAGGCGAGCCCGAGCACGACGTCGCCCGGCACGATCTTCGATCCGTCGATGATGTCGGCCTTCTCGACCGCACCGACCGCGAAGCCGGCCAGATCGTACTCGCCCTCCGGGTACATGCCGGGCATCTCGGCCGTCTCGCCGCCGATCAGCGCGCAGCCGGCGAGTTCGCAGCCGCGTGCGATGCCCTTGACGACATCGGCGGCGGTATCGACATCGAGCTTGCCGGTGGCGAAATAGTCGAGGAAGAACAGCGGCTCGGCGCCCTGCACGAGGATGTCGTTGACGCTCATCGCGACCAGATCCTGGCCGACCGTGTCATGGCGATCGAGCTGGAAAGCGAGCTTGAGCTTGGTGCCGACACCGTCGGTGCCCGACACCAGCACCGGCTCGCGGTATTTCTTCGACAGCTCGAACAGCGCGCCGAAGCCGCCGATGCCGCCCATCACCTCGGGGCGCAGCGTGCGCCGGGCGAGCGGCTTGATGCGTTCGACGAGGTCATCGCCGGCTTCGATATCGACACCGGCATCGCGATAAGTCAGGGAGCTCAAAATCGTTCCTCTCGCTTGGGCCGCCCCCGCCCGGCTTCGCGGCGGAACTTGAGGCCGCCGGGGCGAGGGGCTACATTAACGGGTTCGGCGGACCGCGGTCCGCCCACAAGGCCGAAATTTTACTCGAAATGAGCCCTCCCCGCGCCGACCGTCTGCAAACCGCCGCCTGGGCAGGCGTCGGCGTCGCACTGCTCGCGCTGTTCTATGCGCTGTCGCCGATCCTCACGCCGTTCGCGATCGCGGCGGTGTTCGCCTACATCAGCGACCCGGCGGTGAACTGGATGGTGGCGCGCCGCGTGCCGCGTGCGCTCGCCGTGCTGCTCGTGATCCTCGCGATGGGTGCGCTGCTCGCGCTGCTGGTGCTGATCTTCGCCCCCATCGTCTATCGCGAGGTCATCACCTTCATCGCACGGCTGCCGGAGCTGGTCGAGCGGCTGGATGCACGCCTCTCGCCGCTCTTGGCCGCCCACTTCGGCGTCGAGCTGCAGCTCGACGTCGCGTCGGTGCGCGAATGGGTGACGCAGCATCGCGAGGCGGCGCGCCAGTGGCTGCCGACGATTCTGTCGCACGCGCGCGAGGGCGGGCTGGCGCTGATCGCGCTGGCGGCCAATACCGTGCTGATCCCGATCGTGATGTTTTATCTGCTGCAGGAATGGCCACGCCTCATCGAGGCGCTGCGCGGCGTGATTCCGCGCCCGATGTTGCCGCGCACGGCGCGCATCGTGCGCGACATCGACTCGGTGATGTCCGAGTTCCTGCGCGGACAGCTGTCGGTGATGCTGCTGCTCGCCCTGTTCTACAGCATCGGGCTGTGGTTCGCCGGACTGAAGTTCGCGCTGCCGGTCGGCGTGATCACCGGGCTGCTCGCGTTCATCCCCTTCGTCGGCTTCGGCGGCGGCCTGGTTCTGGCGATCCTGGCTGCGCTGCTGCAAGGCGACGGCTGGTCACCGCTGATCGGCGTCGCCGTCGTGTTCAGCGTCGGCCAGCTGCTCGAGAGCTATGTGCTGACGCCGTATCTGGTCGGCGATCGTATCGGTCTGCACCCGCTCGCGGTGATCTTCGCGCTGATGGCCTTCGGCCAGCTGTTCGGCTTCGTCGGCATGCTCGTCGCGCTGCCGGCGAGCGCCGCGATCCTGGTCGGCCTGCGCGAGGTGCGCGAGGCCTGGCTCGCCAGCCCGGTGTATCGCGGGCGCGACCCGACCCCGGCGCACGAGACCGTGAGCGAGCGGCTCGAGGAAGAACGGCACCAATGAAGCAGCTGGTGCTCGATCTTCGCGCCGACGCCGCTCCGCGCTTCGACAACTTCGTCGCCGAAGGCAACGAGGAACTGCTCGCGGCCCTGCAACACAGCGTGCGCGGCGACACACACGTTTATCTGTGGGGTGCCCCCGGCGGCGGGCGCACCCACCTGCTGCGCGTGGCCACCGCCACGGCGGCGGCGGCGGGCCGCCCTGCACGCTACCTGCCCGCAGCCGAGGTCGCTGCCACGCTGTCCGAAGAGCCGGCCGCGCTGATCGCGATCGACGACATCGACGCGCTCGCCGAGGCGGCGCAGATCGCGCTCTTCAACGCGTTCAACCGGACCCGCGAGCGCGGGCAGACGCTGGTGCTCGCGGGCAACGCGCCGCCGCGCGCGCTCGCACTGCGCGAGGACCTGCGCACCCGTGTGGGTCAGTGCCTGATCTACGAGGTCCATCCGCTCGACGACGCGGCGCGCGCGACGATTCTCACCACGCTCGCCCGCCGTCGCGGCCTGCGTCTGGGCGAGGACGTGATCCAGTTCCTGCTGCGCCACGGGCGGCGCGATCTGCCCAGCCTCGCCGCCGCGGTCGAGGCGCTCGACCGCGCCTCGCTCGAGCGCAAACGCCCGGCCACTCTGCCGCTGCTGCGCGAGCTGATGCAGGCCGGCCTCGAAATCTGAACGCCAACAGACCGCCACACAAGGACACCTTCGTGGATCTCGTTCTTTTCGACCTCGACAACACGCTGCTCGCCGGTGACTCGGACTTCGAGTGGGCGCAGTTCCTGATCGCCAAAGGGGTGCTCGACCGCGAAGTGCAGGCGGCGAAGAACGCGGCCTTCTACGAGCAGTACAAGGCCGGCACGCTCGACATCTTCGAGTTTCTGGACTTCCAGCTCGCACCGCTCGCGCGCCATCCGCGCGCCCAGCTCGACGCCTGGCACGACGAGTTCATGGAGCGGGTGATCCGGCCGATGATCACCGAACGCGCCCGTACGCTGGTGCGCGAGCACCTCGAGCGCGACGCCCTGGTCGCCGTCGTCACCGCGACCAACAGCTTCGTGACCGGGCCGATCGTGCGTGAATTCGGCATCGCCCACCTGGTCGCGACCGTGCCGGCACAGCACGACGGCGCCTTCACCGGCAAGCCGCGCGGCATGCCGGCGTTCAAGGCGGGCAAGATCGAACGGGTCGAGAACTGGCTCGAAACGCTGGGGCTTTACCCGGGCAGCTTCGCGCGCAGCTGGTTCTACAGCGATTCGCACAACGATCTGCCGCTGCTGTCGCGTGTCACCGATCCGGTCGCCGTGGATCCCGACGATACGCTGCGTGCGCACGCGAGCGCCCACGGCTGGCCGATCCTCTCGCTGCGCGAGCGGTGACGCACGTCGGGCTCACGGCCGGCCGCGCATCAGTTATGATTGCGCGCTTATGTATATCGAACCACTGATCGTCCGATGATCCGCAAACTGCTGCGCAAGGTTTTCCGCCGCGCCGGATCGCCCCAGAAGACCGAACCCGCCCTGATTCCGGCATCCCAGCACGGCATCCGCCGCGAACAGCTGTTGCCGGCGGCCTGCAAGGTGTGCGCGGTGCTGCAGGACAACGGCCATGCCGCATTCGTCGTCGGTGGCGCGGTGCGCGATCTGCTGATCGGACACCCGCCCAAGGACTACGACGTCGCCACCAGCGCGACCCCGGAGGAAGTGCGCGCGCTGTTCCGCCGCTCGCGCATCATCGGGCGGCGCTTCAAGATCGTGCACGTCATGAACGGGCGCGACACGATCGAGGTGTCGACGTTTCGCGCCGGCCAGGACACCGAGACCGACGAGCACGGCCGCGTCCTGCACGACAACGTCTACGGCACCCAGGCCGAGGATGCGACGCGGCGCGACTTCACCGTCAATGCGCTGTACTACGACCCGGGCACCGAGACCATCGTCGACTACCATCACGGCGTCGCCGACATCCGCCAGAAGACGCTGCGCATGATCGGTGACCCGCGCGCCCGCTATCGCGAAGACCCGGTGCGCATGCTGCGCGCGGTGCGCCTCGGCGCGAAGCTCGGGCTGTCGATCGACCCCGCCGCACGCACGCCGATCCGCGAGATGGCGGTGCTGCTCGAGAACGTGCCGGCCGCACGCCTGTTCGACGAGATGCTCAAGCTCCTGCTGTCGGGCCATGCGGTCAAGTGCCTGCAGCAGCTGCGCGAGCAGGGCCTGCACCACGGCCTGCTGCCGCTGCTCGACGTGATCCTCGAGCAGCCGCTCGGCGAGCGCTTCGTGTGGCTGTCGCTCGAGAACACCGATGAGCGGGTACGCGAGGACAAGCCCGTGTCACCGGGCTTCCTGTTCGCGACCCTGCTGTGGCACGAGGTGCTGGCCGGCTGGGAAAGCCGCAAGGGCGACGGCGAACCGCCGCAACAGGCGCTGTTCGCCGCGATGGACGACGTGCTCGAGTCACAGGCGCGCAAGCTCGCGATCACCCGGCGCATCGCCGGCGACATCAAGGAGATCTGGGCCCTGCAGCCGCGCTTCGAACGGCGCAGCGGCAAGGCGCCCTACCGTCTCATCGAGCAGCCGCGCTTTCGTGCCGGATGGGATTTCCTGCGCCTGCGCGCCCAGTCGGGCGAGATCGACATGGACATCGTCGACTGGTGGCACCGTTTCGCCCATGCGGGCCATGACGAACGCGAGCTGCTGCTGGCCCACGCGCCGAGCAGCGGCGCCGCGCCCAGAAAACGCCGGCGCCGTCGCAAAGCGGCTTCACATCCGGCCGCCACCTCGGACGCCCAATGACCACGGCCTGCCAGCCTCGCCCGCAGGTCACGGCCTTCGTCGCTTTTGGCGCGAACCTGGGCGACCCCGCGGCGGCATTCGCACACGCCCTCGATCACGTCGGCGCGCTGCCGGACACGCGCGTCGTGCGCAGCTCGGCCCTGTATCGCACCGCCCCGATCGGCGTGACCGACCAGCCCGATTACACCAATGCGGTGATCGAGATCGAAACCCGCCTCGAAGCGCACGCCTTGCTGACCGCCCTGCTCGATATCGAGCTGCGCGGCGGGCGCACGCGTGTCACGCATTACGCGCCCAGGGTCGTCGATCTCGATCTGCTGCTTTATGGCGACAGCATCGTGAGCGAGCCTGGGCTGGAGCTGCCGCATCCGCGCATGCATCGGCGCGCCTTCGTGCTCGTCCCGCTCGCCGAGATCGCCCCCGACGCCTCCATCCCGGGGCGCGGACGGGTAACCGCCTTGCTGCCGCGGGTGGCGGACCAGGCCGTCTATCGGCTGCCGCCGCGGGCCTGACCCATGCCATGTCCGAGCATGCGCCCGGCCGGGCCGGCCAGATGCTGCCAACGCCCCGCGGGCGCAGCCGTCGGCGCGGTTGACCGGTCGCCCGCCGCAATGTGTATGCTTGTTCCTGTTTCCAACCGCCACCGCCGGGCAATTGCGCACCATGCTCGACAAAGCACGTTACATCGTCGTTGAGGGGCCGATCGGCGCCGGCAAGACCTCGCTCGCGCGACGGCTGTGCGAGCGGCTCGATGCCGACCCGGTCTTCGAGCAGCCCGAGAGCAATCCGTTTCTCGCGCGCTTCTACCAGAATCTCGAGCGCTGGGCGCTGCCGACGCAGCTGTCCTTTCTCTATCAGCGCATCGACCAGTTGGCCGTGCTCGACGACGCGCACCGTGGCGGCCGACGCATTGTTTCGGATTTCATCCTCGAGAAGGATCCGCTGTTCGCGGCACTCAACCTGCCGGAAGACGAACTGCGCCTGTACCAGCGCCTTTACCACGCGATCGAGCCGGCCGAATCGCTACGGCCGGATCTGGTCATCTACCTGCAAGCCAAGCCCGAGACGCTGATCGCGCGGGTGCGCCAGCGCGGCGTGGACGCGGAGCGGCGCATCACCGAGAGCTACCTCGAGCGGGTCGCCGAGCGCTACGCCCGCTTCTTCTACCAGTACGACGCGGCACCGCTGTTCATCGTCGATGCGGAAGTGCTCAATCCGGTCGATCATGACGGCGACTTCGAGCTGCTGCTCGACCGCCTGCGCAACATGCGCAGCTACCGGGAGTTCTTCGGCTACGCGGCGTGAGGGCCGCCCTCGGAACCGCATTCTCGCAAACAGGCTTGTCCGGCACCGCGAATTGCGGAACACTGCCGCCCTTGTACCGGCAACCCCGGCCGGAGCCGCCGCACTTGCCGACGATTCGCCCGATCAACGGTTCGGGCGCTCACCACACATCCGGACCAGGAGCACGCGATGAGCTACCTTCAGGACGACAAACCGATCACCCTTTTCCAGCTCGGCAAGATGCGCGCCGACGGGCGCAAGATTGCCGTGCTCACATGTTATGACGCCAGCTTCGCCGCACTGCTCGAGCGCGCCGGCGTCGACGTACTGCTCGTCGGCGACTCGCTCGGCAACGTGCTGCAGGGCCAGAGCTCGACGCTGCCGGTGACGATGGAGCACATGATCTACCACACCGAATGCGTCGCACGCGGCGCGCGGCGCGCCCTGGTGGTCACCGACATGCCGTTCGGCAGCTACCAGGAGGGCCCGCAGCAGGCCATGCGCAATGCCGCGCGGCTGATGGCGGCCGGCGCCCAGATGGTCAAGCTCGAAGGTGGCAGCCACATGGCCGATACCGTGCAATTCCTCGTCGAACGCGGCGTGCCGGTGTGCGCCCACATCGGCCTGACGCCGCAGTCGGTGCATCAACTCGGTGGCTACCGTGTGCAGGGCCGCGGCGACGATGCCGCCGCGCGACTGCGCGCCGATGCGCTGGCACTGCAGCAGGCCGGTGCGGCGCTGATGGTGATGGAGATGGTGCCCGCCGCGGTGGCCACCGCGATCACCGCCGAACTCGACGGCACGGCCACGATCGGCATCGGCGCCGGCGCCGGCTGCGACGGCCAGGTGCTGGTGCTGCACGACATGATCGGCGTATTCCCCGGCCGCAAGGCGCGCTTCGTCCGCAACTTCATGGACGGCGCGGCGAGCATCGAGGACGCGGTCACCCGCTATGTACGCGCCGTCAAGGACGGCAGCTTCCCGAGCGAAGAGCACAGTTACTGACCCCACCTTTTCGGACCCCGGATCGAGCGACATGCAGATTCACACCACCATCGACAGCATTCGCAAGGCGCGTGCGAGCGCCGGGCGCACCGCATTCGTGCCGACCATGGGCAATCTTCACGATGGCCACATCACGCTGATGCGCCAGGCCGGTGAGCATGCCGACGCGGTGATCGCGAGCATCTTCGTCAACCGCCTGCAGTTCGGTCCCGGCGAGGACTTCAGCAAGTATCCGCGCACACTCGAGGCCGACTGCGAGAAGCTCGAGGCCGCCGGGGTCGCACACCTGTTCGCACCCGACGAGCAGCTGATGTATCCGGAGGCGCAGAATTATCACGTCGACCCGGCGCCCGCGCAGATTTCGATCCTCGAAGGGGAATTCCGTCCCGGTCACTTTCGCGGCGTGGCGACCGTGGTGCTCAAGCTGCTCAACATCGTACAGCCCGATGTCGCCCTGTTCGGCAAGAAGGACTACCAGCAGCTGATGGTGCTCTCGAACATGGTGCGCCAGTTCGCGCTGCCGGTCGAGGTGCTCCCCGGCGAGACAGTGCGCGCCGACGACGGTCTCGCCCTGTCCTCGCGCAACGGCTACCTGTCGCAACAGGAACGTGCCGAGGCGCCACGGCTCTATCGCGCGCTGTCCCACATCTGCAAGGCCGTGCAGGCCGGCAACCATGATTTCCTCAAGCTCGAGAGCGACGCGATGGCCACGCTCGAGGCACATGGCTGGCAGCCCGACTACATCGCGGTACGCCGTCGCGCCGACCTTCAGCCTCCGGTTCACGAGGACGATCCGCTGGTGGTGCTCGCGGCGGCAAAGCTCGGGGCGACCCGGCTCATCGACAATCTCGAGATCTGAGAGGTACTCGGCCGCACGGGAAGCATGTCGGCCGCTGCGAACGGACCGGGCGCGTGCCGACTTTGGCGACGCGTGCGACAATCACTCGGCGGTGGTCGTGCGGGCCATCGTTCGATATCGATATGCCATCGATGCACGGCTGTGGGACAATGGCGCCTCGAGGCTGGGTCAGGACAGTTCAAAAGAACGGAGGGAACAAACCATGAGCGCGATTGAGATCTCGGTCAAGCAGGTGCTCGAGCAGAAGGGCTACACGACCTACTCGGTGGCCCCGGAGGCCAGCGTATATGATGCTCTGGGCATGATGGCCCAGCACGACATCGGTGCCGTGCTGGTGATGGATCACGGGCGACTGGTCGGCATCTTCACCGAGCGCGACTATGCGCGCAAGATCGTCCTGAAGGGCCTGAGCTCGCGCAATGTCAAGGTCGGCGAGCTGATGACCACGAATGTCCACACCGTCAAGCTGGGCGACCAGATCACGTCGGTCATGAACACGATGACCAACAAGCGCTTCCGCCACCTGCCGGTGGTCGAGGAAGGCAAGGTCGTCGGCATCATCACGATCGGTGACGTGGTGAAGGCGGTCATCCAGGAACAGGAAGCCACGATCCAGCATCTGTCGAAGTATATCGCCGGCGAAATCACGACCTGATCGTCCTGCACCGTCGGGCGGCGTCGGCGCGACCCATCCAGCCCTGACGGGGAGCCGGCGCCGCTCCCCTTTACCCCACGACGAAGCTCGCCATCCTTGCGCGAGCCGGCCCTGCAAGCGCGGTCAGCCGGCCAGGGCCTTGTCGACGATCTCGGCGACGTCCGGCGACAGCCCGGCCGCATCGGCCACCCGCTCGAGCTGCGGTCGAATGACCGCCTGCAGCGCCGGCGTGAAGTGCCGCCAGTTCTCCAGCGCCCGCGCGATGCGCGCCGCCACCTGCGGATTGATCGCATCGAGTGCGAGCACCTGCTCCGCCCAGAACGCATGGCCACGGCCGTCGGCCAGATGGAACTCGGCCGGGTTCGACTTGAAGAAACTGCCGAGCAGCGCATACACCTTGTTCGGGTTCGCCAGCGTGAAGGCCGGATCGTCCAGCAGCTCGCGCACGCGCTCGAGCACCGGCGGCGCAGCGGCGTCACTGCGCCAGGCCGTGGCCTGCAGCGCGAACCACTTGTCGAGCACCAGGGCATCGTCGCGAAAACGCGCGTGGAAGGTCTCGATCGCCGGTGTGGCCACGGCATGCCCACCGAGCATCAGCGCCGACAGCGCGCCGAAGCACTCGGTCATGTTCGATGCGTACTCGAACTGCGTTTCCGCACGCCCCACGCCTTCCTCGTTGCCGGCGGCGACGAGGTAACGCAGCGCGAGGTTGCGCAACGCACGCCGTCCGGCATCGGCCGGATGGTAGCGGTAGGCGCCGTGCACCTCGAGCGAGCGGTACAGGTTGGACCACACCTCGGCCAGCCGCCCTCCGAGCGCGCGCGTCAGGTGCAGCATCGCCGCCCGCAGCGCTGCCGGATCGGCGGGTCGCGTGCGCTCGAGCAGATAGATTTCGCTTGGCAGGCTGGCCGCCTTGGCGCGGAAAGCCGGGTCGAGCGTCTCATCGACGAGCAGCGCGCGGAACGCGTCGACGAAGCTCTCCGGCACCGTCGGCTCGGCACCGTCGGCAGCCTGCCCGGCGAGCGCCAGCACGACCCGTTCGGCATAGCGTTGGGCGGCGTCCCAGCGATTGAAGGCGTCCGAATCGTGCGCCATGCGGAAGGCGAGACGCGCATCGTCCTCGGCGAGTTCGAGCACCACCGGCGCGGAAAAGCCGCGCAGCAGCGACGGCACCGGCTCGGCGGCCAGATCGACGAAGCGGAAACGCTGTTCGGTCTCACGCAGCTCGAGCACGCGTGTGCTCGCGCCGCCATGCGTCTCGCCGTCCAGCCGCAGCGGCTGATCGCGACCGTCCGGACCGATCAGCCCGATCGCGACCGGGATCAGCTGCGGCAGCTTGTCCGGCTGTCCGGGGCTCGGCGCGAGCCGCTGCGTCAGCGTCAGCGTGTAGGCACCTTCATCCGCCTCCCACACGCCGCGGGCCTCCACCACCGGCGTGCCCGCCTGGCTGTACCAGAGCATGAACTGGTCGAGATCGCGCCCGTTCGCCTCGGCCATGCATTCGACGAACTCGTCGCAGGTCACCGCCTCGCCGTCGTGGAGGCTGAAGTAGAGATCCATGCCGTTGCGAAAGCCCTCGTGGCCGAGCAGCGTATGCAGCATGCGGATGACCTCGGCGCCCTTCTCGTACACCGTGGCGGTGTAGAAGTTGTTGATCTCCTGATAGGTCTCCGGGCGGATCGGATGTGCCATCGGCCCGGCATCCTCGGGAAACTGCGCCGTGCGCAGCGCCCGCACGTCGTCGATGCGCTTGACCGCGCGCGCCGACGCCGCCCCCTCGGGGCCGGCCGCGGCCGCCAGCATGTCGGCGGAAAACTGCTGGTCGCGAAATACCGTCAGGCCTTCCTTCAGGGTCAGCTGGAACCAGTCGCGACAGGTCACGCGATTGCCGGTCCAGTTGTGGAAATACTCGTGCGCAACCACGCTCTCGATGTGCTCGTAATCGACGTCGGTGGCCGTGTCGGCACGCGCCAGCACGTATTTGGCGTTGAAGATGTTGAGCCCCTTGTTCTCCATCGCGCCCATGTTGAAGTCGCTCACCGCGACGATCATGAAGCGCTCGAGATCGAGCTCGAGCCCGAACACCTCCTCGTCCCAGCGCATCGCATGCACGAGCGCATCCATCGCATGCGCGGTACGGTCGAGATTGCCGTCCTCGACCCACACCTGCAGCAGCACCTCGCGCCCCGATGCCGTCGTCACGCGACGCTCGAGCGCGACCAGATCGGCCGCCACCAGTGCGAACAGATACGACGGCTTCGGAAACGGGTCCTCCCAGCGCGCGAAATGGCGCCCGTCCTCGAGCTCGCCCTGCTCGAGCAGATTGCCGTTGGACAGCAGCACCGGGCAACGCTCGCGGTCGGCTTCGAGGGTGACGGTGTAACGGGCCATCACGTCCGGCCGGTCGGGAAAGTACGTGATGCGCCGGAAGCCTTCCGGCTCGCACTGGGTGAAATAGCCGCCCTTGGACAGGTACAGGCCGGACAAAGCCGAGTTCGCGGCCGGATCGATGCGGGTCACGACCTCGACCTCGGCCTGCTCGCCGTCGAGGGTGAGCTCGAGCCCGTCGGGCGTCGTCTCGACCATGCCGTCGGGCGCCGAGGCACCGCCGACCTGGAGCGCGACGAGTTCGAGCGAGTCGCCGTACAGACGCAACGGCCCCGCCGGCGCCACCGGGTTGCGCACGCAGTGCAGCGTGCTCGTGACCACGGTGGCCTCCGGATCGAGCCTGAAATGCAGCGCGACGCGCGCTACGGTCCAGCTGAGCGGCGCGTAGTCACCGCGATGAATCGTTGGGGAAGTTTTTGTTTTCATGGAATCCTTGCTTTCAGCGGCCGCCCCGGTCGGCGACCAGCACATCGCAATGGGCATGCTCGAGGACGCGACGCGTCACGCTGCCCAGTACCAGTTCTTCGATCATGCGCAGGCCCTGCTTGCCCATCGCGATCAGATCGCAGTCGAGCACCCTGGCCTGTTCGACGATGCCCGATGCCGGCTGCCCCTGCACCAGCACACGGCGCACCGTCGCGCCGGACAGACCGGTCTCGTCGATCAGCCGGTCGAGCCGCTTCAGCGACTCCTCGCGCGCCGACTTGCGCAGCTCGACGACCTTGGCCTCCTCGACACCGGCCAGTCGCAACTGCCCCTCGTACGGCACCTCGTACGCGTGCAGCAGCACGAGCTCGGCTTCGGGGGCGACGTTGCGCGCGAACTCGATCGCAGCCGTCGAACGCTCGGAAAAATCGACCGGCACCAGCACCTTCGCATAGGGCCGCTGGGGCGCCCGGCGCACCACCAGCATCGGGCGCCGGGTGCGCCGCAGGACCCGCTCGGTCGTCGAACCGACCAGCAGGTCACGCATCAGGCTGGCGCCATGCGCACCCAGCACGAGCAGGTCGGCCCCGATCGCATCGGCATAGGCATCGATCTCGCGCAGCACCGAGCCGGCCGACACGCTGACCTCCGCATCGACGCCGTGACGTTCGCCTACGCCATCGGCGAGCTGGTGCAGCTGCGCCAGCGCATCCTGCACCAGTGCATCTTCGAGCTCGTCGCTGCTGTCCGGTGCCATCAGGTCGTGCAATGCGTTGAGCGTGCCGCGGCTGATCACGTTGGCGATCCCGAGACGCGCGCCGCAGCGTGCCGCGAGCATCGCCGCACGCTCGACGGCGTACCCTGCCGTCTCGGAGAAATCCGTCGTCGCCAGCACCATCCGAACTTGGGTCATACGCTTCCTCCTGGCATTCTCAATGGGCGTCGAATACGGCCATCACCTGCGGCGCCGATGCATCGGCCCGGCAATCACCGCGCAAAAGAGCGACAACGTGCGCAGAGCGCGCCGGGCCGGCGCGCGATCCACGCATGCGACACCTTCACGCTACTCGCGGACCGGCGGTCACGAAGCCCAACCGCTTGAGCAGCAGCTTCTCGAACTCGACCACCAGCAGCACGATGATACCGAAGCCGACAATGCGCAGCCAGGCAATTGCGTCGAGCGGCGCCGTGCCGAACACCGTCTGCATGATCGGCAAATAGGTGAACAACGCCTGTGCGGCAAGCATCGAACCGATCGCGAGCAGGACATAGCGGTTGCCGGTCATGCCTTCGCGGCTGAGCGCCGAGCCGGCGAAGCTTCGCACATTGAGGAGATAGAAAACCTCGCCCATCAGCAGCGCATTGACCGCGGCGGTGCGCGCCACCTCGAGGCTCTCGCCGCGGCCGAGCGCCCACACGAAAAAGCCGATCCCGCCGGCGACCAGCAGCAGCCCGACGAACACGACGCGCCACATCAGCAGGCGGCTCAGCAGCGGCTCGTGCGGCGCGCGCGGCGGCCGCTGCATGATGTCGCGCTCGGATTTCTCGAACGCGAGCGCGAGCGCCAGCGTCACCGCCGTGATCATGTTCACCCACAGGATCTGCACCGGCGTGATCGGCAGGGTCATGCCGAACACGATCGCGATGAAGACGATTCCGGCCTGCCCGACGTTGGTCGGCAGGATGAACGCGATCGACTTGCGGATGTTGTCATAAACGGTGCGCCCTTCCTCGACCGCCGCGACGATGGATGCGAAGTTGTCGTCGGCGAGCACCATCTCGGCCGCCTCCTTGGCGGCCTCGGTACCCTTGTTGCCCATTGCCACGCCGACGTCGGCACGCTTGAGGGCCGGCGCGTCATTGACGCCGTCGCCGGTCATCGCGACGACCTCGCCGCGCGCCTGCAGCGCAGTCACCAGGCGCAGCTTGTGCTCGGGGCTCGCCCGCGCAAAGATCTGCGTATCACCGACCAGCGCGACCAGCGCCGCATCGTCGAGTTGCTCGATCTCGGCGCCGGTGACCGCGCGCACCTCGTCGCCGAGGCCGAGCTGCACGCCGATCGCATGGGCCGTGCGGACGTGGTCGCCGGTGATCATCTTCACGCGGATGCCGGCCGCCACACAGTTGCGCACCGCCTCGATCGCCTCCTCGCGCGGCGGGTCGGACAGGCCGAACACCGCCAACAGCGTGAAGTCGTCGCGCTCGACGTCGGCGAAATTCAATGCCCGCAGGCCATCCTCGCCCTCGCGCACCGCGACCGCGAGCAGGCGCATGCCCTCGGCGGCGATCTCGTCCATCGCCCGGTGCCAGTACCCGATGTCGAGCGGCACATCCCCCTGCGCGTCACGTTGCCGCGCGCACAGCTCGAGCACGCGCTCGGGCGCCCCTTTCAGGTAGATGCGGCCGCCGCCCCGATGATCATGGTGCAGCGTCGCCATGAAGCGGTGCTCGGACTCGAACGGAATCACGTCGGTGCGTGGCAGCGACTCGCCTTCGAAGCCCGGCTCCAGCCCCGCCTTGCGCGCCAGCGTCACCAGCGCCCCTTCGGTCGGGTCACCCTGCAGCAGCCACTCGCCGTCGCGCGCGTCGATGCTCGCGTCGTTGCACAGCAGCGCTGCGCGGGCCGCCTCGAGCAGCACCGGCTCGTGCTCGAGGTCGATCTCGCCGCCTTCGCCGGCCCCGCCGACCGTCCGCGCGACGGCCTGCTCGACGAGCTCGCGGCCGACCAGCGCCTCGACGATCCGGGCATCTTCTTGTTCGCGGCGCGCACAGCCCTCGAGCCGCTCGAAAGCGCCATGCGGCGCGTAGCCGACGCCCGACACCGCATAGCGTGCGCATGCGGTCACGACGCGCTGCACGGTCATTTCATTGCGCGTGAGCGTGCCGGTCTTGTCCGAGCAGATCACCGTCACCGAGCCCAGGGCCTCGACCGACGGCAGGCGCCGGATGATCGCATTGCGTCCGGCCATGCGCTGCACCCCGATCGCCAGCGTGATCGTCATGATCGCCGGCAAGCCCTCCGGAATCGCCGCCACCGCAAGCCCCACGGCGGCCAGGAACATCTCGGCCGCGGTGTAGTCGCGCAGCGTCGTGCCGACCGCGAACGCGATGGCCGCGACCGCCAGAATCGCCCACGTCAGCCAGCGCCCGAACACCGCGAGCTGGCGCAGCAGCGGCGTCGTGAGCCCTTCGATCGCGCCCAGCATCGCGCTGATGCGCCCGATCTCGGTTCGGGCTCCGGTGCCGACGACCACACCGACCGCCTGCCCGTAGGCCACCAGGGTGCCGGAATAGGCCATCGAGCTGCGGTCGCCGAGACTCGCGTCGACGGCGACCGGATCGACGCCTTTTTCGACCGGCATCGACTCGCCCGTCAACGCCGCCTCCTCGACGCGCAGGCTGCGCACCTCGAGCAGGCGCAGGTCGGCCGGAACCTTGTCGCCGGAGGCGATGAACACGATGTCGCCGGGGACGAGCTCCTCGGCCGACACGTCATGACGGCGACCGTCCCGCACGACCTGCGCGTCGAGCGACAGCATCTTGCGAATCGCATCGAGCGCGCGCTCGGCCTTGCCCTCCTGGACAAAGCCGATGTATGCGTTGATGACGACGACGCCGAAGATGACGGCGCTGTCGATTGCGTGCCCGAGCAGCATCGTCACGACCCCCGCGACGACCAGCACGTAGATCAGTACGTTGTGGAACTGCAGCAGAAAGCGCCGAACGGGTCCGCGACGCCTGGGCGGCGGCAGCACGTTGCGTCCGTACTGCTCGAGTCGCGCCTGCGCCTCGGCGGTGTCGAGCCCGCGCACGCGCGAGCTCGCAAGCTCGTCGAGGATCTCGTCTGCGCAGCGCGCGTGCGCGCTGCTACCCTTGTCGTTGTCCGGTGCGGACTCGGTCATGGCGGCGGCACCCGCGCAAGGTCATTGATCGACATGCCAATGGTAACGCAGGCGCGCGACCAGACGCGGCGCCGGCGGGTAACCGGTAGCGCCGCGCGCGCGTGCGCTCGGCCGACAGGCGTCCCCGCGACCGCTTTTTCATACGGGTGATGCCGCGCGCGTGGGCTCGGCGCTCAGCGCCGGCTCGTCCTGGGCAGCAGCACGATGCGCGTCCCCGCCAGGCGGTCGTGCAGGAACTGGCGCTCGCGGTCGATCAACGCCCACCACAGACCGACGCCGAACAGCAGCACCGACGGCCACGCCAGCGCGTAACGCAGCCAGCACACGCGCGCCGGCACGGCACACCCGTCGGACGCCCGCACGAGCCGCAGGTACCACGTCTGCATCGCCAGCGTCTGTCCGCTGCGCGACCAGCACCAGACGAAATACAAGCCGAGCACGGCGAACAGATGCAGCCACATCAGCCAACCCGGTGCCGCGACCTCGAGCACCATGCCGAGGGCGAGATGCGGAATCATGAAGGTCAGCGCGAGAATGCCGAGCACCAGCAGCGCCTCGTACAGCAGGCTGGCGAGACGGCGGCGGAGCCCGGCCAGCTCGACGACGAGCAGGGACGTGGGCGCGCGCGGGGCGGTCGAGTCGGCAGAGAGGTTTGCTTTCATGGTCACCGGTTCGGGGTGCAAGGACGGTCGTGCGGCAGCGGTCAACGCCGGTCGGCAGCGCGACCACGCGAGTCGGGCGGCAGACCGCGATATTGCTGCCAGCGCTCACGCAATTGCTCGCGCTCTTCGCGCGGCATGCTGCGCAGCGCCCGATACTGATCGCGCGCGCGCTCGCGCTGCTCCGGCGTCAGATCGGCCCATGTGCGCATGCGTTGCTGAATGCGCCCCCGTTCGTCCGGGGTCAGCCGGTCGAAGCGATCGGCGATGCGCAGCCAGCGCTGGCGTTGCTCGTCACTCATCGCGTCCCAGTCGCGCGCGAGCGGTGCCAGCGCTTCGCGCCGAGCAGCGTCGAGGGCGCGCCATTCTGGCGCGTCCAGCGGACCCAGCGCAAGCACGCCACCGCCCGTGAGCAACGCGGCGATCAGGATTGCGATTCGTCCGACAGCCACGCCTTGAACTCCGGGTCGAGATAGGCATCGATCGGCAGATCGTCCATCAGCAAGGCCGCGTCGATCTCCTGGCGTTCGTCGATGCGCGACAGCGTGCTCCAGTAGTCACCCGCCACGAACACGGCCAGCACCGCCAGCACGGCGACCGCTGCCCGCAGCACCGGCGCGCGCAGCCAGCGCATGCGCAGCGACCGCACCCGCTGCGACCAACCCCTGTACGGACGGGCCGGGCGTTGCACGGCCAGCGCACGCTCGCGCGCGCTGCACAGGCGCTCCGCGACCGACGCATCGACTTCGTGCGCCGAAGCCGACAGGCTGCCGACGATGCGGCGCGCAAGATCCCTCTCGTTCATAGCACGATTCCTCTTGCCTTCAGCGCCGCAGCGAGCGTCTTCGTCGCGCGCGAGCAGTGCGTCTTCACGCTGCCCTCCGAACACCCCATCGCTGCGGCCGTTTCGGCAATATCCAGCTCTTCCCAGTAACGCATCAGAAACGCCTCGCGTTGACGGGCCGGAAGTCGGGCAATTTCGTGCTCGATCGCAGCCATCACGCGCGCGCGCTCGTAGGCCTCGTGCGGCGGCGCGCCGAGCAGCGATCCGTCTGCCGCGGCCAGGATGTCGAGCGGGTCGTCATCGCCGTCGTCCGCGAACAAGGTCGAGAACAGGCTCGTCCACCTGTTGCGCACCTTCTGGCGCCGCATCGCGTCGTGGAGGACGTTCTGCAGGATGCGCTGAAACAGCATCGGAAACTCCTGCGCCGGACGGTCGCCGTAGCTCACCGACAGCTTCAGCATCGCGTCCTGCACCGCATCGAGGGCCATGTCATCGTCGCGCAGCGCGAACACGGCATGCTTGAACGCACGTCTTTCGACACCTTCGAGAAATGCGGAGAGTTCTGCCCGGGAGGCCAGATTGAAAATCCTCGTGAAGCCGGCAAGGCGTCGCAACGGTGGCGCGCCGATGCGCCTGCACCGCGCCGTCAGGCGGGCCCGATCGGGGCCTGCGGCGGACCCCCTTCGACGCACGAACCGCCGTCCACCGCGCAGCCATTCGCCGGGCATGGCTGACGGCCCTCCAGCCTTGACCAAACGGCGCCCGAACGGTAACGTTCGTCGTTTGGAATCGGACTGAAAGCGAGTTTGCGATGGTGCTGACTGGAGCAGAAATTGTAATCAGGTGCCTGCAGGAAGAAAAGGTCGAATATGTCTTCGGCTATCCGGGCGGTGCGGTACTCTTCATTTACGACGCGCTCTTCAACCAGGACCAGGTTCGCCACGTACTCGTTCGTCATGAGCAGGCCGCCGTCCATGCCGCCGACGGCTATGCGCGCTCGACCGAGACGGTCGGCGTCGCGCTGGTCACCTCGGGCCCCGGCGCCACCAACGCGGTGACCGGCATCGCCACCGCCTACTGCGACTCGATCCCGATGGTGATCATCTCCGGGCAGGTGCCGACCGCGGCGATCGGCCAGGACGCCTTCCAGGAAGTCGACACCGTCGGCATCACGCGCCCGTGCGTCAAGCACAACTTCCTCGTCAAGGACGTGCGCGACATCGCCTCGACGATGAAGAAGGCCTTCCACCTCGCGCGCACCGGCCGCCCCGGGCCGGTGCTCGTGGACATCCCCAAGGACGTCTCGATGCACAAGTGCGAGTTCGAGTATCCGAAGGACGTCGCGATGCGCTCGTACAACCCGGTGGTCAAGGGCCACCAGGGCCAGATCAAGAAGGCCGTGCAACTGCTGCTCGAGGCCAAGCGGCCGATGATCTACAGCGGCGGCGGCGTGATCCTGTCGAACGCCGCCGAGCAGCTCACCAAGCTCACCCGCCTGCTCGGCTTTCCGGTCACCAGCACGCTGATGGGGCTGGGCGGCTATCCGGCCAGCGACCGCCAGTTCCTCGGCATGCCCGGCATGCACGGCACCTACGAAGCCAACATGTCGATGCACTTCTGCGACGTGCTGCTGGCGATCGGCGCGCGCTTCGACGATCGCGTCATCGGCAACCCGGCCCACTTCGCCGAGGAGCCGCGCAAGATCATCCACGTCGATGTCGATCCGTCGTCGATCTCCAAGCGCGTCAAGGTCGACGTGCCCATCGTCGGCGACGTGCGCGAGGTGCTCGACGAGATGATCCGCCAGCTCGAGGCCACCACCGCGCGCCCCGATGCCGACACGCTCGGCACCTGGTGGCGCCAGGTCGACGAATGGCGCCGGCGCGAGTGCATGAAGTACAAGAATTCCGACGACATCATCAAGCCGCAGTTCGTGGTCGAGAAGCTGTGGGAAGTGACCGGCGGCGAGGCTTTCGTGACCTCGGACGTGGGCCAGCACCAGATGTGGGCAGCGCAGTACTACCGCTTCGACAAGCCGCGCCGCTGGCTGAACTCGGGTGGCCTGGGCACGATGGGCGTGGGCCTGCCGTACGCGATGGGCGCGCAGCTCGCCCACCCGGGCTCCCCGGTCGCATGCATCACCGGCGAGGCCTCGATCCAGATGTGCATCCAGGAACTGTCCACCTGCAAGCAGTTCCGCCTGCCGATCAAGATCTGCAACCTGAACAACGGCTATCTCGGCATGGTGCGCCAGTGGCAGCAGCTCTTCCACGGCGGACGCTACTCGGAATCGTACATGGATTCGCTGCCCGACTTCGCGAAGCTCGCCGAAGCGTACGGGCATGTCGGCCTGCGCGTCGACAAGCCCGGCGACGTCGAGGGCGCGCTGCGCGAAGCGTTCGGCCGCAAGAACGACCTGGTGTTCCTCGACTTCCTGATCGACCCGACCGAGAACGTTTATCCGATGGTCCAGGGCGGCAAGGGTCTGACCGAAATGATCCTGTCGGCCGAGGACCTGTAACGCCGTTTCATCCGTACGGCGCGGCGCCACCTGCCGCCGCGCCGCGCGGGCGCGCGCTTACCGGCGCCGCCCGCACCGGATGCCGGCCGCCGGCAGTCCGGGCGCGGAACATGCGGCTTCCTTCGACCCTCGCATGAGTTCAACATGAGACACGTCATCTCCCTGCTGATCGAGAACGAATCGGGCGCCCTGTCGCGCGTCTCCGGCCTGTTCTCGGCGCGCGGCTACAACATCGAATCGCTGACGGTGGCGCCGACCGAGGACGCCTCGATGTCGCGCATGACCATCGTCACCACCGGCTCGGACGACATCATCGAGCAGATCACCAAGCAGCTCAACAAGCTCGTCGAGATCATCAAGGTCGTCGACATCTCCGAGTCGGCCCACATCGAGCGCGAGCTGATGCTGGTCAAGGTGCGCGCGACCGGCAAGGACCGCGAGGAGATGAAGCGCATGACCGACATCTTCCGCGCGCGCATCATCGACGTCACCGACGCGTCGTACGTGATCGAGCTGACCGGCAACCAGGGCAAGCTCGACGCCTTCATCGCCGCGATCGGCAGCGAGCTGATTCTCGAAACCGTGCGTTCGGGCATCTGCGGCATCGGCCGCGGCGAACGCGTTCTGAAGATCTAGGGAGAACCCAGGCCGGCGAGCAGCCGCCAGCGGCCGGGAACCGGCCTTTTCCCGGCATCGTGCCGTGCGCGCCCGCGACCGCCTCGATTCGGTGGCGACCGCGCCGGGCACACGGCAGGCATCACGCCCCTCGTCTTCCCCCTTTGACCGCCCCACATCACAAACGAGGAAACAAATGAAAGTTTATTACGACAAGGACGCCGACCTCTCCCTGATCAAGGGCAAGAAAGTCACCATCGTCGGCTACGGCTCGCAAGGCCACGCGCACGCCCAGAACCTCGCCGACTCTGGCGTCAAGGTCACCGTCGGCCTGCGCAAGGGCGGCGGGTCGTGGGACAAGGCCAAGAACGCCGGCCTGAAGGTCGACGAGATCGCCAAGGCGGTCAAGGGCGCCGATGTCGTGATGATCCTGCTGCCCGACGAGAACATCCCGCAGGTCTATCGCGACGAAGTCGAGCCGAACATCAAGAAGGGCGCGGCGCTCGCCTTCGCGCACGGCTTCAACGTGCACTACAACCAGGTCGTCGCCCGTGACGACCTCGACGTCATCATGGTCGCACCGAAGGGGCCGGGCCACACGGTGCGCTCCGAGTACCTCAAGGGCGGCGGCGTGCCGACCCTGATCGCGGTGCACCAGGACAAGTCCGGCAAGGCGCGCGACATCGCGCTGTCGTATGCCGCGGCCAACGGCGGCACCAAGGGCGGCGTCATCGAGACCAACTTCCGCGAAGAGACCGAGACCGACCTGTTCGGCGAGCAGGCGGTGCTGTGCGGCGGCGCGGTCGAGCTGATCAAGATGGGCTACGAGACGCTGGTGGAAGCCGGCTACGCGCCCGAG
>DAOMOP010000009.1:34625-49516 GCA_035444405.1 Rhodocyclaceae bacterium | reverse complement strand
GCCCGACTCGATGGAAGGCCCGACGCCGATCTCGGCGCTGATCCACGCCGCGACGATGGTCACGGCCGGCATCTTCATGGTCGCGCGCATGTCGCCGCTGTTCGAGCTGTCCGACGCGGCGCTGTCCTTCGTGCTGGTGATCGGCGCGACCACCGCGCTCTTCATGGGCTTCCTCGGCATCGTGCAGAACGACATCAAGCGCGTGGTCGCGTACTCGACGCTGTCGCAGCTCGGCTACATGACCGTGGCGCTGGGGGTGTCGGCGTACTCGGCGGCGGTGTTCCACCTGATGACGCACGCGTTCTTCAAGGCGTTGCTGTTCCTCGGCGCCGGCTCGGTCATCATCGGCATGCATCACGACCAGGACATGCGCAACATGGGCGGGCTGTGGAAGTACATGCCGATCACCTGGCTCACGTCGCTGCTCGGTTCGCTCGCGCTGATCGGCTTTCCGCTGTTCGCCGGCTTCTACTCCAAGGATTCGATCATCGAGGCGGTGCATGCGGCGACCATTCCGGGCGCGGGCTATGCGATGTTCTGCGTGCTGCTGGGCGTGTTCGTGACCGCCTTCTACTCGTTCCGCATGTATTTCCTGGTCTTCCACGGCAAGGAGCGCTTCGGCCAGGGCCACGTCGATCATCACGGCGACCATGAGGACGAAGAGCCGTCCGCCGACCACCACCATGGACTCGCACCGGGCCAGAAGCCGCACGAGTCGCCGTGGGTGGTCACCGTGCCGTTGATCCTGCTGGCGATCCCGTCGGTGCTGATCGGCTACTTCACGATCGAGCCGATGCTGTTCGGCGACTGGTTCGGTGACGCGATCCACGTCGCTGCCAACCATGTCGGCCTGTCCGAGCTCGAGGCGGCCTTCCACGGTCCGCTGGCGATGGCGTTGCACGGCCTGCAGACCGCGCCGTTCTGGCTGGCGATGGCCGGCGTCGCGACGGCCTGGTTCTTCTACTTGGTGCGCCCCGACATCCCGGCGGCGATCCAGCGCAAGTTCCGCGCGGTCCACACGCTGCTCGAGAACAAGTACTACTTCGATCGCTTCAACGAGATCGTCTTCGCCGCCGGCGCGCGCGTGCTCGGCACCGGGCTGTGGAAAGGCGGCGACCGCGCGGTGATCGACGGCGTGATCGTCGACGGCTCGGCCCGCACGGTCGGCCTCATCGCCCAGATCAGCCGGCTGTTCCAGAGCGGCCACCTCTATCAGTATGCGTTTGCGATGATCATCGGCGTGTTCGTGATGCTGACCTTCTGGTTCAACATCCGCTGAGCCGGCGAAGCCGGAATCCTGCAATCAACAATCAACGCGCGTCGACGATGACGCTCTGAACGGAAAGCAACAATGACGGGTATGCCACTTCTCAGCCTCGCGATCTGGATACCGATCCTGGGCGGATTGCTCGTGCTCGCCACGGGGTCGGACCGCAATGCACCGCTTGCACGCTATCTGGCTCTGACCGTGGCCTTTCTCGGTTTGGTCGTGACGATACCGCTGTGGATGCTCTTCGACACGAGCACCAGCGCGATGCAGTTCGTCGAGTTCGCGCCGTGGGTTCCGCGCTTCAACATCAACTACCAGCTCGGCGTCGACGGCATCTCGATGCTCTTCGTGGTCCTCAACGCCTTCATCACCGTCATCGTCGTGATCGCCGGCTGGCAGGTCATCCAGGACAAGGTCGCGCAGTACATGGCGGCGTTCCTGATCATGTCGGGGCTGATGAACGGCATCTTCTCGGCCCTGGACGGCATTCTGTTCTACGTCTTCTTCGAGGCCTCGCTGATTCCGCTGTACCTGATCATCGGCATCTGGGGTGGGGCGAACCGCGTGTATGCGGCGCTCAAGTTCTTCATCTACACGCTGGTCGGCTCGCTGCTGATGCTGGTCGCGCTGCTTTACCTGTTCATGGAGTCGGGCGGCAGCTTCAACATCCTGACCTGGCACCAGCTGCCGCTGGCGATCGGCCCGCAGACGCTGATCTTCTGGGCCTTCCTGATCGCCTTCGCGGTCAAGGTGCCGATGTGGCCGGTGCACACCTGGCTGCCCGACGCGCACGTCGAGGCGCCGACGGGTGGCTCGGTGGTGCTGGCCGCGATCGCACTGAAGCTCGGCGCCTACGGCTTCCTGCGCTTCTCGCTGCCGATCGTGCCCGACGCGGCGCATGCGATGGCGCCGCTGATGATCACGCTGTCGCTGATCGCGGTCGTCTATATCGGCTTCGTCGCGCTGGTGCAGACCGACATGAAGAAGCTCGTCGCCTACTCGTCGATCGCGCACATGGGTTTCGTGACGCTGGGCTTCTTCATGTTCAACGCGCTCGGCATCGAGGGCGCGCTCGTTCAGATGATCTCGCACGGCTTCGTGTCGGGCGCGATGTTCCTGTGCATCGGCGTGCTCTACGACCGCATGCACTCGCGCAACATCGCTGACTACGGCGGCGTGGTGAAGACGATGCCCAAGTTCGCGGCCTTCTTCATGCTCTTCGCGATGGCCAATGCGGGGCTGCCGGGCACCAGCGGCTTCGTCGGCGAGTTCATGGTCGTGCTCGGCGCGGTGCAGTTCGATTTCTGGGTTGCCTTCTTCGCCGCGACGACGCTGATCCTCGGGGCGGCCTACACGCTGTGGATGTACAAGCGGGTGATCTTCGGACGGATCGGGAACGACCACGTCGCGCAGCTCGACGACATCGGCTCGCGCGAGTTCGCGTTCCTGGCGCTGCTCGCGCTGTGCGTGCTGGCGATGGGTCTTTACCCGTTCCCCTTCACCGAGGTCATGCACGCCTCCGTGGACGAACTCCTGCGGCACGTTGCCGTGAGCAAGCTCTGAACGAGCGGCCGAGTAACCTTAACGGACTGGTCAGAAGATGAACTTTGTAGTCCCCGACTTCTACCCCGCAGCGGCCGAGATCTTCGTCGCCGTGATGGCGCTGGTGATCATGCTGGCCAGCACCTTTGCCCGCAGGATTGCGAGCAATCTCGCCTACATCCTCGCCCAGGGCACCCTGATCGTGGCGGCGCTGATCACGGTGGTGACGATGGACAGCGAGATCACGCTGACCTTCAGCAGCATGTTCGTGTCGGACCTGCTGGGCGATTTCCTGAAGCTGATGATCTACTTCGCGGTGGCGATCGGCTTGCTCTACGGGCGCGGCTATCTCGCCGACCGCAGCATGGATCGTCCCGAGTACTACCTGCTCACCGTGCTGATGACGCTGGGCATGATGGTGATGGTCACCTCCAACCACATGCTGTCGCTGTACATCGGCCTCGAGATGATGTCGCTGGCGCTGTATGCGATGGTCGCGTTCGATCGTGATTCGGTGCGCTCGACCGAAGCGGCGATGAAGTACTTCGTGCTCGGTGCACTCGCCTCCGGCATGCTGCTGTACGGCATGTCGATGATCTACGCGGCGACCGGCAGCCTCGATTTCGGCGGCGTTGCCGAATCGATCTACCATCAGTCGGCGAACAAGACGGTGCTCACCTTCGGGCTGGTGTTCGTGATGGCCGGCGTCGCCTTCAAGCTCGGCGTGGTGCCGTTCCACATGTGGGTTCCGGACGTCTATCACGGCGCGCCGAGCGCCGTGACGCTGATGATCGCGACGGCGCCGAAGCTCGCCGCGTTCGCGATGGCCTTGCGCCTGTTCGTGTTCGGCCTGTTCGATCTGGCCGAGCACTGGCAGACGATGATGCTGTTCCTCGCCGTGCTGTCGATCATCCTCGGCAACATCGCGGCGATCGCGCAGACCAACATCAAGCGCATGCTGGCCTACTCGGGCATCTCGCACATGGGCTTCGTGCTGCTCGGTCTGCTCGCCGGCGTCGTGAACGGTGACCAGCACTTCGCGCTGAACGCGTACAGCTCGGCGATGTTCTACGCGGTCGCCTACGTGGTGATGAGCCTCGCCTCGTTCGGCATGGTCATCCTGCTCTCGCGCGCCGGCTTCGAGGCCGAGAACATCGACGACTTCAAGGGGCTCAACAAGCGCAATTCGTGGTTCGCCGCGATGATGATGATCGTCATGTTCTCGATGGCGGGCATTCCGTTCTTCATCGGCTTCTTCGCCAAGCTCGCGGTGCTGCAGGCGGTCGTCGCCGCCGGCCACATCTGGCTCGCCGTGCTTGCGGTGATCATGTCGGTGATCGGCGCGTTCTACTACCTGCGGGTCGTCAAGGTGATGTACTTCGACGAACCGGAGGACGCGGCGCCCCTCCACGCGGCGCCCGACATTCGCGTGATGCTGTCGGCCAACGGCCTCGCGATCGCCGTGTTCGGACTGTTTCCGCAGGGGCTGATGTCGCTGTGCGCGTATGCGCTGATGGCGTCGCTGTGAGGCCATGATCACGCAGGGCAGCGGCCTCTACCTCCTGCTCGCGATCGCGTTCGTCGCGGCCAACCTGCCGCTGCTCGTCGAGCGCGTTCTGTTCGTGCTCGCGCCGCGCGGCGGGCACAAGGCGTTCGGCTGGCGGCTGCTCGAGCTGGCGCTGCTGTATCTCGCCGTCGGCGTGCTCGCGCGGGTGCTCGAGGTGCAGGGGCACGGCACGGCCTATCCACAAGCGTGGCAGTTCTATGCGGTCACGATCAGCCTGTTCGTCGTGTTCGCGTTTCCCGGGTTCGTCTACCGCTACCTCTGGCGCCGCCGCGGCAGCGGCCGCGCCGCCGTTTGAACATGGCGCACGCACTGGACGACGGATCGGACCACGAGCTCGAGGAAAGCGGGCTCAGCAGCGAGGTCGTGTTTCGCGGCAAGCTGCTCGACGTGCGCCGCGACGTCGTCAAGCTGCCCGACGGCAGTGAGGCCACGCGCGAATACGTGCGGCATCCGGGTGCGGTGGTGGTCGTCGCGGTGCTGCCGGACGGCCGCCTGCTGTTCGAGCGCCAGTATCGCTATCCGCTGCGCCGAGTGTTCGTCGAGCTGCCGGCCGGCAAGATCGACGCCGACGAGGACGTGCTCGCGTGTGCGCGTCGCGAGCTGCGCGAAGAGACCGGCTACGAGGCCGACGACTGGCTGCATCTGGGCACCATGCACCCGTGCATCGGCTATTCGGACGAGCGCATCGAGATCTTCCTCGCCCGCGGCCTGCGCCACGTCGGCGCGTCGCTCGACGACGGCGAATTCCTCCAGGTCGTGATGCTCGATCACGACGCCGCGCAGCGTGCGATCCATGCCGGAGAGATCACCGACGGCAAGTCGATCAGCGCGCTGTTTCTCGCATTGCCGCATCTGAAAGCCTGACCCCGCGGCTGTGGCGGCGGTCGCCACTGGACGGTACCGGGCTTTTGTAATAATTTGCGGCGTTCGCGGCGACGCGACCTAGGGGTGGGCAGGGCATGGCTGAGCTGATCGGGCGGTTCGAGGTGCGGCGTGAGCTGGGTCGCGGAGCCCAGAGCGTCGTCTATCTCGCCCACGATCCACAGCTCGACCGCGACGTGGCGGTCAAGACGCTGCACGTCGGCACGGCGAACCGCCACCAGAACGAGGCCTTGCTCGCCGAGGCACGCATCGTCAGCAAGCTCCGCCACCCCGGCATCGTGCCGATCTTCGATGCCGGTCAGGTCGGCGGCGATCTCTATCTGGTGTTCGAGTTCGTCCCGGGCGAGAACCTCGACTCGTGGCTGAAGCGACGCGGGCGGATTGCGCCGGTCGAAGCGGTCGCGCTGATCGACCGGATCCTCGCCGCCGTCGGCGCAGCCCATGCGCAGCAGGTGATCCACCGCGACCTCAAGCCGAGCAACGTGCTGATGGATGGCGACGGCACGCCGCGGGTGATGGACTTCGGCATCGCGCTGCGCGTCGAGCACGGCGGGTCGAGCAGTGCGGGATTTTCGGGGACGCCCGCCTACATGGCGCCGGAGTATGTGCGCGAGCGCACCGTCACCGCGCGCAACGACGTGTTCGCGGCCGGGCTGATGCTGATCGAGATGCTGTGCGGTGCGCGCGTGTTCCCCGATGAGGACGTCCAGCGCGTCATGCGACGCATCGCGAGCGAGGATGTGCGCTGGCCCGGCGAGGGCGCGGACATCGACGACCGCCTGCGCAGCATTGCGCTGCGGGCGGTGGCGCGCAATCCGGCGGCGCGGTTCCAGACCGTCGAGGAGTTCCGGCTGGCGCTGCAGAACTACCTCAGGCCGCCGGCCGAGGACGGCGCAACCGAGCACAAGGCGGCCCGCGGGACGGTCGAGTTCCTGCTCAGGCGCATGCGGCACAAGAGCGATTTTCCGGCGCTGTCCGAATCGGTCAGTGCGATCAACCGCATCACGTCGAGCGAGTCCGAGAGCGTAAACAAGCTCTCCAGCCTCGTGCTCAAGGATTTTTCGCTGACGAACAAGCTCTTGCGGCTGGTCAACGCGGTGCATTACCGGCATGCCGGGGGCGGCAGCATCAGCACGGTGTCGCGCGCCGTGATGGTGCTCGGCTTCGATGCCGTCAGGAACATGGCGATCACGGTGCTGCTGTTCGAGCACCTCGAGAACAAGACCAACGTCAAGCAGCTCAAGGAAGAGTTCCTGCGCGCGAACCTCGCCGGCACGCTCGCGCGCGAGCTCGCCACGCATCAGCGCTCGCGCGATGGCGAACAGGCCTTCATCTGCGCGATCTTCGGAAACCTGGGGCGACTGCTCGCGCACTTCTATTTTCCCGAGGAGTGCGACGAGATCCGCTCCGAGCAGGCGCGCAGCGGCTGCAGCGAAGCCGCGGCGGCGATCAGGGTGCTGGGGATCGGCTTCGACGAGCTCGGCACGGCGATTGCCGAGAGCTGGGGGTTTCCGGCGCTGATCGTCGACTCGATGCGTCCGCTGCCGGAAGGGCGCGTGCGCAAGCCGGCGAACCGCGAGGAGCGGCTGCGCGCGCTGGCCGGATTCGCGAACGACGTTTGCGCGGCGGTCGCTTTGTTGCCGCCGGACGAGCGCGACAAGGCGATGCAGACGATCGTGCGACGCTTCGGCGAAGCCGTGCCGATCGAGGACCGGCAACTGCACAAGCTGGTCGAGCAATCGATCGACGAGATCGGCGAATTCTCGCGGCTGATCCGCATCAATCTGCCGCAGACACAGATCGGGCAGCAGCTGCGTGCATTCTCGGGCGGTTCGGTGATGACGCCCGGGCAGCCCGATGCCGGTGAAGCCGAGGGCATCGCGGCGACCGTGCTCGAGCAGGCCCCCCCATCTGCAGGCGATACGGCGGGGGGTGAGAGCAGCGGCGGCAAGCCGTCCGACGCCCATGCCGTGCTGACGGCCGGCATCCAGGACATCAGCAACACCCTGGTCGAGGATTACAGGCTCAACGACGTGCTGCGCATCATCCTCGAGACGATTTATCGGGCCATGGGATTCAAGCGCGTGCTGCTGTGCGTCAGGGACGCACGCGGCAATTGCATGCAGGGACGTTTCGGCTTCGGGCCCGACACCGCGGAGGTCGCACGCCGCTTCAGGTTCAGCCTCGCATTCACGCCCGACATCTTCCATGCCGCGCTCGCCAACGGCGTCGACATCCTGATCAGCGACATCGACGACCCGAAGATCGCGCCGCGCGTGCCCGAGTGGTACCGCAAGGCGGTCGATGCCAGGACCTTCGTGGTTCTTCCGCTCACCATCCGCAAGAACCCGGTGGGCATGATTTACGCCGACAATGAGCACGCCGGTGATATCGTGATCACCGACAGGGAACTGTCGCTGCTGCGCACCCTGCGCAATCAGGCCGTGCTGGCGATCAAGCAGGCGTCCTGAGCACCGCACGCCGCAGCCGACGGACCGCAGACCTGCACGTGCCCCCGGTCGACAGCGCTGCAGACCGCCATACAACCGACAAGAAGCCATGCACGAACTGCTCGAACGCGAACCCCACCGCATCTTCCGAATCGCCGACACCGAGATCACGCTGCTCGGCACTGCGCACGTCTCGCCGGCCAGTGCGCGAGCCGTCGAGGCGCTGCTCGACACGCGCGCCTTCGATGCTGTCGCGATCGAACTGTGCGACAGCCGCCAGCGCGCCATGCTCGATCCCGACGCCCTCGGGCGGCTCGACCTGTTCAGCGTGATCCGCAGCGGCAAGGTGCCGATGGTCGCGGCGAGTCTTGCGCTGGGCGCCTACCAGCAACGCCTCGCCGAGCAATATGGCATTGAGCCCGGTGCCGAGATGCGCGCGGCGGTCGCTGGCGCCCTCGACCAGGGCCTGCCGCTGGTGCTGATCGACCGGGAGATCGGCCTGACGCTGCGGCGCACCTACAATTCGGTGCCGTGGTGGCGACGCATGGAGCTCGTCGGCGGGCTGCTGTCGACCGTGCTGAGCCGCGATCAGATCGCCGACACCGACATCGAGCGGCTCAAGCAGGGCGACATGCTCGAATCGACCTTCAGCGAGTTCGCCGAACAGTCACAGACGCTTTACGGCCCGCTGATCGACGAGCGCGACCGCTACATGGCGGCGCGGCTGCGCAAGCTCGCCGAGGAGGGGCGCGCGCGCCGCGTGCTGGCGGTGGTCGGCGCGGGGCACCTTGCCGGCATCGAGCGCTATGCGCTCGCCAGCGACCGCGTGCCGCCGGACGAGACGCTCTCGGCGCTCGAACGCCTGCCGCCGAAGGCGCGCTGGCCCAAGCTGTTGCCGTGGATCATCGTGGCGGTGATCATCGCCGGCTTCGTGATCGGTTTCAGCCGCAACACCGAGCTCGGCGTACAGATGATCATGGACTGGGTCCTGATCAACGGCGGGCTGGCGGCCATCGGCGGGATGATCGCGCTGGCGCATCCGCTGACCATCGTCACGGCCGCATTCGGTGCGCCGCTGACCTCGCTGAACCCGACCATCGGCATCGGTTTCGTCGCGGCGGCGGTCGAGCTCTACCTGCGCAAGCCGCAGGTCGGTGACTTCGCCTGCCTGCGGCGCGACGTGATGCACTGGAAAGGCTGGTGGCGCAATCGCGTCTCGCGCGTGCTGCTGGTGTTTCTGCTGACGACGGTCGGTTCGGCGATGGGAACGTACATCGGCGGCGCCCGCATCTTCGGGCGTCTGTTCGGGGCCGAGGCCTGACGGAGCGCCGGCATGGACACCGCCAACACGCTGCCGCATCTGAACGCGCTGCTGAACGCGCTGACGATGCTGCTGCTGGTCGTCGCATTCGTGCTGATCCGCCAGCGCCGCATCACCGGCCACCGCCGCGCGATGATCGGCGCGATTGCCGTCTCCGCGCTGTTTCTGGTCTCGTATCTGATCTATCACTTCTCCGCGCCGATCTTCGTGTTCCGCGGCGAAGGGGCGGTGCGGCCGGTCTACTATGCGCTGCTGATCAGCCACGTCGTGCTCGCCGCGATCGTGACGCCGATGATTCTGATGACGGCCTGGCGCGGTCTCAGGCGGCTCGACGAGCGGCACCGCGCGCTGGCGCGCTGGACCTGGCCGTTGTGGATGTACGTGTCGGTGTCGGGCGTCGTGGTGTACGCGCTGCTCTATCACGTCTACGTTTGACCGGCGCTGTCGCTGCGGCCGTCCCGGTCAGTGCGGGCTGCGAGTGGTCCGGGCGGTTGCTGCGGGTCATCTTCGCCGTCGGCCGTAGTGTCGTCGGGCGAGCCGTGTCACGCGCGTGACGAACTCGGTCTTGGCTTTCGCGTAGGCGATGCGGTCGTCCGGATGCTCGCTGGCGATGCGGTACTTGAGCGCCTGGTATTCCGCCGCGACCTCCGGGTGCTCGATCAGGTAGTCGCGGAACAGCAGCCGTTCCCATTCGCGCGAGCTCGGCTCGAGCATGTGGATGTGGTGCGTGCGCCGGCCGGCGGTGTCGCGCTTGATGAACCACGCGTAGGCGATCTCGTTGGGATTGCGCCATGACGGCCGCCAGAAGTATTCGTAGCCCCGGGCGGTGAGGATGGGGGCGATCAGCGTGCCGACGAGTTGCAGCGAGCGCACCTCGACCAGGATGTCGACGATGGGCTTGGCCGCCAGCCCCGGCACGGCGGTGCTGCCGAAGTGCTCGATGCGCCCGATCGCCTCGCTCGGCAGGCAGGCGATCAGCTGCCGCTTCTCTTCCTCGAAGCGGCGCGGCCATGCGGGATCGTAGGGCACGATCGCCACGTGTTCCGCGGCGGCCTTGCTAACATGCGGGTTGGATTCGGTCATGACGGCAGACGCGGGTTCGGATGGCACGGCAACGGGCGATCCGTCTAGATGCGCACTCTAGCACTGCGGGCAATGGGGCGGGCCGATCGTCGCCGTGCGCGATGCCCGGCACGATCGCGGCAGACCGCTTCAGCGCCAGTCTCCGCGCAGTTCGGCCACCAGCGCTTCCAGTGCCTCGGGTGTGGCCGCCTCGGGCTGCAGCGCCGCGCTCGCACGCAGCTCGACGCGGTTGAAGGCGCCGCGGCGCAGGGGGCGCGTCATCGCCGGGCCGTCCTTGCGGCTGAAGAAGCTGCCCCACAGGCCACGCAAGGCCATCGGCACCACCGGCACCGGCGTGCGTGCGACGATGCGCGCGATGCCGGCGCGAAACGGCGCGATCTCGCCACTGTCGGTGATGCGGCCCTCCGGAAACAGCCCGACCAGCTCGCCAGCTTCGAGCGCACGGGCGATCTGGTCGAAGGCGCGCTCGGTCATCGCTGGATCCTCTTTCACCGCCGCGATCGGGATTGCGCCGCTGGTCCGGAACACGAACGACAGGATCGGCCAGCGGAAGATGCGGTGGTCCATCACGAAGCGGATCGGCCGCCGGCACGCCGCCATGATGATCATCGCATCGACGAAGCTGACGTGGTTGGCGACCAGCACCGCCGGGCCTTTCTCGGGAATGTGCTCGATGCCTTCGACGCGCAGCCGGTACATCGTGTGCACCAGCAGCCACACGACGAAGCGCAACAGAAACTCCGGCACCAGCCGGTAGATGAACAGCGCCACCGCGGCGTTGAGCAGCGCCGTCACCAGAAAGAGCTCGGCCACGCTCAGGCCGGCGGCGAGCAGCCCGGCACCCATCAGCGCCGCGACGACCATGAACAGCGCATTGAGGATGTTGTTGCCGGCGATCACGCGCGAGCGGTGCGACGGTTCGGAGCGGTTCTGGATCAGCGCGTACAGCGGCACGATGAAGAAGCCGCCGAACACGCCGATCATCACGAGGTCGAACAGCACCCGCCACATCAGCGGTTCGGCGAGCAGCGCCGCCATCGGCAGGCCAGTGCCGAGCGCGCCGGGCGTCGGGCTGGCCCACCACAGGTCGAGCGCGAACAGCGACAGGCCGATCGAGCCGACCGGCACCAGCCCGAGCTCGATCCTGCCGGCCGACAGCTTCTCGCACAGCAGCGACCCGGCGCCGATGCCGATCGAGAACATCGCGAGCAGCAGCGTGACCGCCTTCTCGTCGCCGCCGAGCACCTCGCTCGCGTAGGCGGGAAACTGCGACAGGAACAGCGCGCCGTAGAACCAGAACCACGACACGCCGAGGATGGACAGGAACACCGTGCGGTTGCCCTGGGTGAAGCGGACGATGCGCCAGGTTTCGGTGAGCGGGTTCCAGTTGATCTTCAGCCCCGGATCGACCGCCGCGGCGGGCGGGATCGCGCGGCTCGCGAGATAGCCGAGCACGGCGATCGCGATCACGCCGGCCGACAGCCACGCCGGCCCGTTCGGCACCGCGACCAGCAGCCCGCCCGCGATCGTGCCGACGAGGATCGACACGAAGGTGCCGGTCTCGACCAGCGCATTGCCGCCCACGAGCTCGTCCTCACGCAACTGCTGCGGCAGGATCGCGTACTTGACCGGCCCGAACAGTGACGACTGCGTACCCATCAGGAACAGCGTCCCCAGCATCAGCGGCAGCGACATCAGCGCGAAGCCGACCGCGGCGAGCAGCATGATCACGATCTCGAGCAGCTTCGTGAAGCGGATCAGCCGGCTCTTTTCGAACTTGTCGGCGAGCTGGCCGGCCGTCGCCGAGAACAGGAAGAAGGGCAGGATGAACACGCCGGCCGCCAGATTCACCAGCACCCCCGGCGACAGCGACGTCATCTGCGCGGCCTGGAAGGTGATCAGCACGACCAGCGCGTTCTTGTAGAAGTTGTCGTTGAACGCGCCAAGGAACTGGGTGATGAAGAAGGGCAGGAAGCGGCGTTCCTGCAGCAGCGTGAACTGGGAGCTCATACGGGGTCCGGTCGAGAGTCGAATTGACGGGGTCAGGCCTGCCGGTCGGCGGACCAGTGGGCGTCGTCGCGCAACATGTCGCGAAACGACGCCATCAGCCACGAGCGCATCGCGATCACCAGCGTATACGGTCGTCGTTGATCGGGCGGCAGCTTGCGGTCGGCGATGTGCTGCTTCGAAAAATCCTCGCCGACGCGCGCGAGCCGCTCGTGAAAGCTGTTCGCGAGGCCGTGGCCGATCTGGCCATGCACGACCATCAGCATTTCCGCCTCGCCGTCGAACCCGCCGGCGAAGTAGTCGTCCAGCACCTCGCTGCGGAAGAACTGCATCACCGGGCCGTTCGGCCGCCAGCGGAAGGCTTTTGCGACGCGCAGCCGGTAGCGGTTGAGCGGGCGCAGGTCGATGATGCCGAGGCGGTCGAGGCGTGCGAGGCAACGTATGCACTCGGCCTCGTCGAGCCGGTAGGTCGCGACGATCTGCTCGAGCGTCCAGTGGCTCAGGCAGCAGATCGCGACCAGCAGCAGGCGCCGGTCCGCGACCACGGCCTGCTCCTGCTCGTGCGTGAGCTCGAGCGCGAGCGGCGCGGTGTCGGCGACCCGCCGCGCCAGCTCGGCGAAGTCCAGGCCGAGTACGCGCAGGATCTCGTCCACGCGCGACAGCGGCAGGTCGCCGGCGCGCGAGAACATCCGCTTGACGCTCGATTCGGCCATGCCGAGCCGCTCGGCCAGCGTCGCATAGGTGATGCCGGCGGATTTCAGCTCGGACTTCAGAACGGCGACCAGATCGGATGTCGTGCTCATGGCGGAGGGAGAGCGCTTGCGAACAGTGGGGCGAAGCGTACGCGCCGTGGGGATGCGGCGCCAGCGGATGTCATAGGGTATCGTGTAACGATACTCCGCGTTCCGCGAAATTGCACTCGGGTCAGCCTGCTTGTGCTGCTTCGAGCCGCAACGATGAAGCGGCCGGCAACCCCCGACGGGAGGGACGGCGCGTGCGCGGACGGGCCGGGCCCTACCCGCGACTCATGCCGCCGAGCCGTGGCGCGAGCGTGTCGGCGATGCGTTCGCGTGCCGCGGCACAGATGCGGGCGCCGCAGTCGGTCGCGAAGTCGCGGTTGAAGCGGTCGACGGTGATGCCGCCGAAGCGGCCGTCGTTGGCGGCGGCGCGCAAGCCGTTCGACGAAGCGGTCGAGGCACGCACGGCGGCAGCGTTGCGGGCGATCGGGGTGTCGCTCGCGAGCGGCAGATGGCACTGACCGGCTGGGGCCTGTGGCGCATGCAGATCAACCCGACCTGGAAGGCGTAGCTGCTGGTGAGCTGGCTGTACCTGATAGCCGTTCCGGTGCGGTCGGCGAGTGCCGGCGACCGCGCCCGCGCGTGGCCGCGATGGCCCGCCAGGATGATCCGATGCGCTCGCGCCGCGCCGGGCGCGAGCACATGCCGGGCGCGCCACTACGCTCGCCGCCGATCGTGCAGGCGTTGCTCGCGGCGCTTTCGCAAGAGCTCGTAGGCGTTCACTTTCAGCGGCAAGCTGGCTGCCCACAACAGCTCGCGACGGGGATATCCGAAATCGTCGAGGATACGGTCATCGTAGTCGAGCAGCTTCAGCAGCTGTCGCCGACGCATCCACGCGCGAACCCATTCTTCGATCGCGTTGATCAGCCCCAGCGGCGGCATGGCCGGCATGTACACCTCAGGGAGCGGCGGATGCGCAGGCGTTTCCGCCCGTCTTTCGGCTTCGCGGAGCCGGTGGTGCATGTGGCCGAGATTCGACATGACGAAACCCTCCTGTGGGGCCGCCGTGCCGGCGGCCATCCATGACGGTTATTGGAACGTGAGGGTCGCGACCTCGCAGAAAGCATGGCCTTGGTTTCTTGTTCATGCAAACGAAAAGATCTACACTTTGCGTTAAGAAAATATGATCCATAAGGTCGTGATGAACTCCCCCTTGCCAACCGGCACCGGTGTGTTGCCCCTGCTCGATACCGATGTGCTTCGGACCTTTGTCGCGATCGCCGAAAGCGGCAGTTTCACCCGTGCCGCCCGTCAGGTGTTTCGCACGCCCTCCGCGCTGAGCATGCAGATCAAGCGGCTCGAGGAGACGCTCGGCAAACCCCTGTTCGTGCGCGACGCGCGCCAGGTGCGGCTGACGCCCGAAGGGGAAGTGCTATTGAGCTATGGGAGACGCCTGCTCAAGCTCAATGAAGAGGCGGTGACCCAGTTCCTCGCGCCGGCGCTCGAAGGCACGGTGCGCTTTGGCACGCCCGACGACATCGGAACGCGCATCCTGCCCGGCGTGCTGGCGCAGTTCGCGCGCTCGCACCCGGCGGTGCAGGTCGATGTCGTGGCCGGGCGCAGCGTCGAGATGATTCGGCGGCTCGATGCCGGCGAACTGGACCTGATACTGGTGACCGCCGGCAACGAGGGCCAGGAGGCCGGACGTGGTGAAGTGGTGCATACCGAGCCGCTGGAATGGGCCTGTCGTGAAGGCGGGATCGCGCCGCGGCGTTCTCCGCTGCCCGTGTCCCTGGCCGATCAAGGCTGTGCGTGGCGTGCCATGGCTCTTGCGGCGCTGGACCGGGCCGGCATCGCGTACCGTATCGCCTATACGAGCGAACATTGTGCCGGCCAGCAGGCGGCCATGCTGGCCGACCTTGCCGTCGCGCCGTTTCCCGCGAGCCTGATACGCCCCCCGTTGCGGAGGGTCGGCGAAGAAGCCGGCTTGCCGCCCATCGGCGACTACCAGGTGCTGCTGATTCGCCGGCCC
>DAOMOP010000009.1:4574-34615 GCA_035444405.1 Rhodocyclaceae bacterium | reverse complement strand
GCGGGCGACGCCTGCGAGACGCTGGCCGGTCATGTCGTGGAGGCGTTTCGTGGCCTGCGTCACCGGTACGGCGCACACCACGCGCCGGAATCGCCCTGAAAGGCACGGCATGCGTGCGCAAACACCGACCCGCCCGGCTGACGAGGACGGCGCTCAAACGGCCGCGCTGCGCTGCACGGTCGCGTTGCCGGCCGGTTTTCGCGTCGGCGACGTGCTCGCATTCCACCGTCGCGATGCGCTGGCGGTCGCCGAACGGGTCGACACGGACTCGCTGCACAAGGGGCTGGTGTGGGACGGGCATGCCGCCTGCCTGACGATCCGGTTCCATCGCGAACAGGCCGACGCCGAACTGGCCGTGGACGGTCCGCCGGCCGCCGGCGCGGCCGGCGCACTGACGGCGATGGTGCGGCGCATGCTTGGCTTGACGCAGCCGGTCGAGGCGTTCGAGCAGGCCTACCGTGCGCATCCGCAGCTCGGGCCGCTGATTGCCCGGCAGGCGGGCTTGCGCGTTCCGCTCGCGGCATCGCCGTTCGAGGCGCTGACCTGGGCGATCACCGGGCAGCAGATCAGCGTCAAGGCGGCCGTCGCGCTGCGCAGACGGCTGATCCAGGCGGCCGGTGTCGAGCACTCCGGGGGCCTGCGTTGCCATCCCGACGCCTGCCGGGTCGCGCGTCTGGATGTCGCCGACCTGCGCCAGGCCGGGTTTTCGCAGACGAAGGCGCGGACGCTGATCGCCCTGAGCCGTGAGGTGCAGGACAACCGCCTGCCGCTCGACGGTTGGCTGGCCGTACCGCGTGCGGACGAAATCGGCGAACAGCTCGTGCAGGTGCGCGGCATCGGCCCGTGGACGATCAACTACACGCTGCTGCGCGGTTTCGGCTGGCTGGACGGCTCCCTGCACGGCGACGTCGCGGTGTGTCGCGGGCTGCAATCCCTGCTCGGGCGTTCCGACGGCATTACCGAACGCGAGGCGCGGTGCTGGCTCGCGGACTTCTCGCCGTGGCGGGCATTGATCGCCGCGCATCTGTGGGCGATGCAGTCGGCCGCGCAGTACTGAGCGCCGCGGCCGGGCGTGCGCACGCTCGCGCTCACCGAGTACGGGGCGCGGCTCGCTGCCGCGGCCGAAGGCTGGCCGCACGAATATGCCGCGCTGGCCGCCGCGCCGCGCGAGTCTGCGGTGCGTCCGGTCACGGTATCGACGACGATGGGCATGGCCGCGCTGTGCTTATCACCGGTCTGTCCTTATCACCGGTGCGACGGGTTACATCGGCAGCCACGTCGCACGCGCGTTTCATCAGGCCGGATTCCGTGTTCTCGGCCCAACCCGCGATGCCGGCAAGAGCGCGGCGTTGCAGGCGGAAGGTGTCGAGCCCGTCGTCGGCAGGCTGCAGGCGCCGCAGGAGTGGGAGGCGCATGCGAGAAACGCGGACGTCCTCGTCCACGCGGCCGTGGCCTACCAGGCGGATACGTTTGCGCTCGACCGCGAGAGCGTCGAACGGCTCCTGGCGCTCGCGAAGAGCGGGCGCGCTGCGCGAGGCGGGCTGACCGCTGACGGCCTGGTCGAGCGACTACTTGGCCGGTTTGTACGCGCGAACGCTCTCTTGCTCGTTTGCGTCATTGCGCGCAACGATCGCGATCGCGGCGTCGGTGATACTCAAGTTGATGGCTTGGTGGGGGACGCCCGCGGGAATGAACATGAAGTCCCCTGCCTCATTCACGACCGATTTGGCGAGGTTCTCACCGTACAAGGTCTGGACCCGACCCTTCAGCAGGTAAATTGCCGTTTCGTAACCTTCGTGAAGATGCGGTTCGGCTTTTGCTCCCGGCGGGATCACGACCATGTTCATCGATAGGCCCTTTGAACCGGCCGTGGTTTCGGAAATGCCGACGTAGTTCGGCAATCTTTGCACCGTATCCGTGGTAAGGGTTGGCCGCACGGTAACGATCTCATCATTCATGGCTGCCATGCCTCGCGTCACGATCGCGCAATGAGCAGAGTGACCGGTGCCGAAGGTGCGTAGCGCGATCGGGCGTGCGTCGTTGCACCGTCGCCCGCCAAAGGCCGCCGAATCCGCCCCGTGCGACACGCGCCCGCGCTGCCGCCGACGCGGGCCGGCGCGGATCCGGTCATTTCGACAGGAAGCGGCTCCACTGTTCGAGAAACGCGCGCATCGGGGCAAACATTTGCGCCTGGACGTCCTGCAGCATCGTTTCGTACGAGCCGGCGCCGGTCGTGCCTTCGAACGCCTCGGTCTCGAGCTTGCCGTTCGTGAAATGCACGTCCCTGGCCTTGACGTGGGTCTGGCCGCCTATCGACGAGATCTCGCGGTAGGAGTAGTGAAAGCTGACGAACGGGAAGGCGTTGAACGACAGCTCGACCGGCGCCGGGGTGCCGTCGCGTCTTTCGCGAAGCGCACCTGAGGCGGGCGCGTCGAGCGCTCGGGAGCGGGTCTTGTCCAGTTGCGTACCCATGGGATTCCTCCGACAGATCACGGGCTTTTGCGCCCGGTCCATGGCGGGCGGGCTATGTTCTTTATAGCGGAAATCTGGGCTGCGGGTGAGGCCCTGCCTGATTCAAGCTGAAACCGAAGTCATCGTCCGTTCGACCAGGTTCAGAAGCGGTTTGGCACGTTTGGTGCTTGGCTAGGTGCACAGCCCGGCGGCACCGTTCCGCCGCAACGCACCGACGGCGAGGTGATCGGATGTCTTCCACAATGCCCGACGTCTTTCTCGGACGCCAACCCATCCTCGATCGCAATCATCGCCCGGTCGCCTACGAGCTGTTGTTTCGTGCGTCGCCCGACGACAACGAGTCGCAGATCGGCGATAACGCGCAGGCCACCCGATCGTTGCGGTCATCCGACCCGCAACACGCGTACCCGTCCGTCGAGTGCCTCGCTCACACGGCGCCCGGCGCGCGGCGCGGCGAACGCCGCGAGGCGCTGGAAGAGGCTGGTGTGCGGCCTCAGCCCGGCCACCTGCGGCGCGTGTGCGATCGAAACCTCCGCGCCGCGCCATGACGACAGCACCGTGCTGGAGGCCGGCACCAGCTCATGAGACTGCCCGGCATTGAGTACGAGGTCGCGACTGTCGCCGTATTGCGTGAGCCATACGCAGCCCGCGTGGCAGGTCACCAGCACCCCGCTTCGGTGCTCCAGGACCATCGATTCGCGCGGCTCGAGCGTAAGCCGCGTCGGCACCGTGAGCGTATCCATGGTGTGTTCCTCCAGATCGTTGCGAGAGTGGCGAGTCCGGCATGCTGCCGATTCGCCTTGGATGCAGTATGCTCATGGTCGATTACGCCAACAAACGCAACGTTTGCATGGAATGGATGCGAAAAATGCATGCATGATCCGCTGCTTCGCCTGCCTCCACTGGATCCGCTGCGCGGCTTCGTGGCCGCTGCGCGCCACCTGAGCTTCACGCGGGCGGCCGAGGACCTGTGCCTGACCCAGTCGGCCATCAGCCGCCAGGTGCAGGCGCTCGAGCACGCGCTGGGCGTGCCGCTTTTCGTGCGCGGCGTGCGTACCCTCGCGCTCACCGAGCACGGTGCGCGGCTCGCGGGCGCCGCCGAGGGCTGGCTGCACGAATACGCCGCGCTGGCCGCGACGCTGCGCGAGCCGGTCGTGCGTCCGGTCACCGTGTCGACGACGATCGGCATTGCCGCGCTGTGGCTGATCCCGCGCCTGACGCACTTCCAGGAGCGCCACCCGGACATCGACGTGCGCATCGATGCGTCCAACCGCGTCGTCGATCTCGCCCGCGAGGACATCGACCTGGCGATCCGCTACTGCGCCGACCGCGATGCACCACCACACGCGGAGCGCCTGTTTGGTGAATCCATCGTGCCGGTCGCGAGCCCTGCGCTCGCTGCGCGCGGCCTCGACCGCGACACGCTGCCCGACAGCGTGCTGCTCGACTACGACGACGCGCGCTATCCGTGGCTGCGCTGGAGCGAATGGCTGGCCGCGATGGGACTGGAAAAGCTCCGTCCGCGCACGGTGCTGACCTTCAGTCACTACGACCAGATCATCCAGGCGGCGGTCGGCGGGCAGGGCTACGCGCTCGGGCGCCGTGCGCTGGTGTCGAGTCTGATTGCGGACGGCCGGCTGGCGGTCGTCGGTGCCGACGTGCGCGAGGTGCAGGGACGCAGCCACTGGCTGATCCTCGCCCCGCGCAGGCAGCCGGAGCACGTCGTGGGTTTTGCCCAGTGGATCAGGGAAGAGGCCGGGCAGGCGGCATGAGCGCCGGCGTGGCGCCGGCGGTTAGCGCGGAGGCGGGGAGCCGTATCGACGCGCCCGGCCGCTCCGCGCGCCAACGTCGAGAGTGGGGTGCCGCAACGCCGCGGGACGACCGCGCCTTCGCCTGCGCCACGCCGATACGGGCCGGTCGCGTGTGCGCCGAGTCAGCGATAGCGTGCCGCGGTGATGAACTGCGAGAACGCTTCACACCAGACGATGACGGCATTGTAGTCGGATGGGTCGACGCCGTCCGGCACGCGCACGATGAAGTTCTCGAAGGTCCGGACGTCGCCGACGCGGACCATGCGTGCCCGCAGGCGCTCGAAGTCGGCCTTGGTTTCGACGAACTGCGGTGACAGGTACAGCTTGTAATCCGGTCCCGGCGCGAGGCGGCCGACGAAGGTGATGTGCTCGCGACCGACCGACACGGTGCCCTCGCCCCAGTGGAGCCGGTCACTGCCGGCGAGATCGCGGCGGAATTGTGCCGTGTACGCGTCCGCCTCGCTCATCTCGGTGAGCTCGGCCGCCGTCGGCGTGGGCGGGGCGATCAGGATCGGCAACGTGTAGACGCCCAGCGCGAAGCCGGCGGCGACCGCGAGCAGGTGCGACAGGGCGAGCAGTAGAAATCGTGTCATCGGTCGATCCGCCCGAGGGTCTTGCTATCACTGTAGCACCGTGCCGGCAGACGTACGGCTTCGAAGCATGTGCGGCGTCGTGACGTGCTGCCGGTCCGCGCGTGGCACCCGCCGGCGCGGACGTCGCGTGACCTGTACGCTGCGGTTCGAGAAGCGTACACTCGGACGGTTTCTTCTCGGAGTCGGGTCATGGCGCTCGAAACCTGGTTCGCCTTCTTCATCGCCTGCTGGCTGATCAGTCTGTCGCCCGGTGCGGGTGCCATCGCGTCGATGTCGTGCGGGCTGCAATACGGCTTCTGGCGCGGTTACTGGAACGCGATCGGTCTGCAACTCGGGCTGGCGCTGCAGATCGCCATCGTCGCCGCCGGTGTCGGCGCAATCCTCGCGACCTCGGCGCTCGCCTTCAGCCTGATCAAGTGGTTCGGGGTCGCCTATCTCGCCTGGCTGGCGCTGCGGCAATGGCAGGCCGTGCCCGGGGACATGGCCGAGGAATCGGCATCGCGGCCTGGCGGGCGGCCGCTCGCGCTGGTCGTGCGCGGCTTCCTGGTCAACGCCAGCAACCCGAAAGCAGTGGTCTTCATGCTCGCGGTGCTGCCGCAGTTCATCGATCCGCGCGCGCCGCTGCTCGAGCAGTATCTGATCATGGGCGCGACGATGATTCTGGTCGATCTCGTCGTCATGGCCGGCTACACCGGACTGGCCGCACGCGTCCTGCGCCTGCTGCGCACACCGCGCCAGCAGCGGCTGATGAACCGCAGTTTCGCCGCGTTGTTCGCCGGCGCGGCCGCGCTGCTGGCGAGCGTGCGCCGGGCGACGCTGTAGCGCGTTTGCGGATCAGGCCTTTCGCGCGGCGCATCGGGCTACGTCCCAATTCGAATCGGGGTACGTCCCCAATTCGCCACGGCCTGTCGGATCGTGCCCGCGGGCACGAAACCCGGTTTTTCGTGCAGCGCCACGCCGTTGGCGTTGGCGGCGTTGCAGCCGGCGTACGTCCCCTCCGTTTCGCCACGTTCAACTGAAGAGCCGCTCGACGTCCACCGAAGCACGCTCGCCGACGTGCTGGCGACGGTGGCGCAGCCAGCGGCCCGCTCGAGCCCGACCGAGATCGCGCAACTGCGTCAGGAAGCTCGTGGAGGCATTGAGCTTGCTGATGCCGCCGGCGGCGGCGAGCTCGCGGGCCTCGATGAGGTGAAAGCGCAGGCGCATCAGCTTGCGCTCGAGGTTTCCGCGCGGCAGCCAGCCATCGGTCTCGGCGATGTGCCTGCGGGCGTGCGCGATCATGCGCATCTCGCGCAGGAAGGTCGTCGAAAACCCCAGCTCCATGCTGCGCGCGGCGATGTCATCGGCGCTGCGCGGTGTATCCTTGCGCATCAACGGATTGAGCAGCACGAGCAGGATGTCCGGCGCGCTACATTCGTACATCAGCGGATAGATGGCCGGGTTGGCGGTGTAGCCGCCATCCCAGTAGGGTTCGCCGTCGATCTCGATCGCATGGTGCAGGGTCGGCAGGCAGGCCGATGCGAGCAGTCCGGCCTCGCTGATGTCGCCGTTACGGAACAGCCGCACCTTGCCGGACCGCACGTGGGTGGTGGCGATGAAGAGTTTGAGCGGACACGCTCGGCGCAGGCGCTCGAAGTCGAACTGCGCGCGCACGATGTCGCGCAGCGGATTGAGATCGAAGGGATTGAGCTGGTAGGGGGAAAACAGCCGGCTGATGCCCAGCATGATGTTGAGCGGCGCATGCAGCGGACCGTTCGCGGTCGGGTTGAGGTGGTGCAGCAGATCCACGTGAAATGGCGCGCTTTCACCCACCGCCTGCCAGAATGCTGCCAGCGAAGCGCGCGCACCCTCGGCGCCGCCGTCCATCCAGCCGTGTGCCAGGGCCACCGCATTCATGGCACCGGCGCTGGTGCCGCTGATGCCGTCGAGCTGCCAGTCCTCCTCGAGCAGCCGGTCGAGCACGCCCCAGGTGTAGGCGCCGTGCGCGCCGCCGCCCTGCAAGGCAAGACTCAGGTTGGGCCCGCGGCTGTATCGCCCGGACCACCATCGTTTTCGTAACATGACTCGTCTCCTCGACTGTGGGCGACCGTGCAGGCGGCCGGGGAGTAACGGAGAAATTGCCCGGAACTTGTGATGGTGCACTGCACAATATACAGGAGGAGGGGTGCGCTGCGGAACATGGGGACGTGCGCTTACACCTTGGGTGCCGCCGCGCTGCTCGCGAGCGTGCGTCGTGCGCCACCGAAGGGCAGGGGCGATGGGCTGCCGCAGTTAGCGCCACATATCAGTGTAGTGGTGTGTTGTTGGTCGAACTTGTAATCGGCCTCAAACCCGCGCCAATGCTGGATTTCTTATGCTTCCATTTGCGCGCAACACTACACAAGTGCCATTGGGGTAAGTCCCCAATTGTTAATCGGGGTACGTCCCCAATTGTTTCAATTGCTCCAATTGATTCGTCAGCGCCCCATGCTGTCGATGATCTCCCTTGCGGTCCGGTTGTATCGTTGCACGATCTCGGCCAGGCGCGCTTCGTCTTCGGCGCGGGCGCGTGCGTCGTCGCGCAACGGCGCGTCGGCGGTGCGCTGCGGGTCGGAGATCGGTTGGCGCCGTTCGTACACGATGCGGCTCTGTTCGATCAGCCGCTGGCGCCGCGCGGCCGCGATGTCGCTCGCCGATGGAGGCGAGGCCGGATAGGTCAGCGGGGCGGCCGGGCGCACCGGATAGGTCGGCGAATCGGGAAGCGATCGCACGCTCGTCGCGGGTGATCTCGATACCGAATGCGTCGTGGTAGCGTCGAACGCCTCATGAACGGCCACGCCGAGCCCGATCAGCCCGGCAAGCGCTGCGCCGGCCAGCGCTGTGACGCGCAGCCGTGCCACGATGGCTGTGCCGGCGTCGATCACCGCCCGGGTGAGCGCCGAAAATGGCGTGGGCCAGTGCCAGCGCCGGCGGTGGCCGACGGCGAGCCGCAGCGCGCGCACGAGCTCGCAGCAGTCGGCGCGCCAGCGCGTGTCCGCCAGTGCATAGGCCTGGCGGCGCAGCAGCGGGCGTAGCGGTGCGGGCAGCGCTTCGGCGGCCGGCAGCCGCGCGTCGCCGACCAGCACCGGAATGACAAGCAGCTCGTGCTGCAGCGCGACGACGATCTCACGGCGCACGACGTCGTCGGGATCGTCGATGCGACGGCGCCCCTGCGCATCGACGGCGTCGAGCCAATGCGGGCCGATCAGCGCCAGCAGCACGTCGCAGCGGCGCACGCTCTGGCCGATGTAGTCGTCCCAATCGGCACCCGGCGGAATGTCGTCGATGTCCATGAAGATCTTCGCCCGGCGCATGCCGCCTTTCAGGTCGGCCGCAAGCCGGCCGGCCCAGCCGCGGCTGTCGTCGCGCCGGTACGAGATGAAGATGCCCGCCATCGTTCGTCGTCCTCCGTCATCTCCCGTATCTGAGTCGCGCTGCGCGGCGCACAGGTTCACGGAGATTGCGGGTTTCGGGCGAGGCGGGTCTGCGGGCAGACGGCAGCCGGTCGGCGCACGGACCGCGGCCGGCCGACGGCGGGTGCGGAGCGCACCTGCGTCGGCGCGGCGGATGCCGGGCAGGGCTACTCGAGCTCGATCGGGCCTTCGAACTTGACGTCCAGGTTCAGATCCGGGATTTCGAGGCGCATGTGCGCGATCAGGGTTTCGCTGCCGGCGATCGTGCCGTCGGCGATAGCCCGTGCGATGGCCTGCTCGATCTCGCGCTGCGAGTTCACGCCGACTTTCTTCAGATACTTGCGGATGCTGAGGTTCAGGGTCTCTTCGTTCATGCGCGGTCCCTCCATCGTTGTGCCGTCCGTTGCGGGCCTGCCGTGCTGCGGTCCGAAGCGTTGCGCGCCGCCTGCGCCCGACGTCACGGGCGCAGGCGGCCGACGAGCACCCCTCGCGCCCGCCTACTCGGGGATGAACAGCGTGTCGCCCGTGAAGACGATCAGCGCATCGTCGGCCGGCACCATCTCTATCGGCGGCAGATTGATCAGCGGATCGATGGCCGGGGCGGCGCCGGGCGCGCCGCCACGCGGCGTCGTGCGCACGACCTGGCTGGGCGGCAGCGGCTCGGCCGCCGTCAGGTGCGCCCACATCAAATCCAGGGCCTGGAAGAAATAGTGGTGCAGCGGGATGAAGCGGTTGTCGAAGCCGGGGAAGGGGTTGAAGGCATCGAGGTGCTGGGCGTTGGTGATCTCGATGTAGCGCAGCGCGCCGGCATCGCCTTCGACGCGCTGGTTCAGCCCGTAGTAGGCGCGCGAGCTGTGGTTGGGCGGCAGGATCGCGTCGCTTCGTCCGGTCACGATCAGCACCGGCCGACCGCCCAGATCCGCGCCGGCGCGCAGCCGCTCGATGCTCTGCCGCGCCCGGTTGTGGGCTGCGACTGCGTCATCGTCGAGCGGCACGCCCGTTACCGGATCGGCCCCGGTGGCGAGCGCACGCAGGCACAGCGCACCGTCGAGGTTCTGGTCCGTGCGCCCGGTCGACGGCGAGATCGACGCGCGATCCAGCAGCGGTCCACCGACCGAAGCGTTGTTGATCAGATTGACGCCGCCGGTCGGCGGGATGCCGTTGCTGACGCCGAACAGCACCGCTTCGGCGGCAGGCGGCAGCGGCACGGGCATGTTGGTCCCCGCGGCGGTGGCGCCGAAGCTGTAGGCGCACAGATTGTCGATCACATGCGCGCGCGAATAGCTGTTCGCATAGGTCACGGAGATCGACTGCGGCACGTTGGCGAACCAGTGCGATGGCTGCACGAGGTTCTGCTCCGGCAGTATCCCGAATGCATTGATGATGGCCTGGGCCTCGGCCGCCTGCTGGGCCAGGTCGGCCGACTGCAGCAGCCCCTTGTCGAACAGCGATGCGCAGCGGTCCGCGCTCGGTGCGAGATTGAGCGGCGCCATCGGATTGGCGAGGCTCGCGCAGCCCTGGAAGACGTTGAGCAGCGTGGTGTAGTCGAGCAGGCTGCGGCTGTGCTCGAAGAGCGGCTCGCCGTCACCCTGGACGATCGCGAAGCCCGCATCGAAGCGCGGGTTGACGTTGGGTTCGGACACCACCACGGCATCGATCAGGCCATGGCGATCCTGTTCCGCCGCCCGCAGCGAGGCGCCGCCGCCGTTCGACACGCTGGAGGCGATCACCAGCGTGTTGTCGGGATTCAGCGTGCGCCGGCGCTTGCCGCTGTTGCCGACCGGCTCGCCGAATTCCTCGTTCAGCGCGTAGAACGCGAACTCGACCGACCACAGCACGAAGGTGCCCCAGTCTTCCTCCGGATTGAGGCCGGAGTGCGCGTGCTTGAACGCGAAGCGGTTTGGTGTCTCGGCGTTGAAGGCCGCGCGCCGGGGTTCGGACAGCCGCGCGGTGAAGTGCGAATCCTTGCCGGCCGCCTCCGCGTCCATGCGTTCGCCGGTGATCAGGCCGACCGTGTCGTCCTGCAGGTTGTGGGCGCCGGTGCCGGTGCCCTTGTCCGTATACGCCACCGCGCAGCCGCGCTTCAGGCCCCATTCGCCGGCCGTCGCGATCGCGCCATAGACGCCGCGCGAGCCGGAGGAGGGCGCGGTGACGATGCACGGACGCGCAGGGTCGAAGTGATCCGGAATCTGCACCATCAGCGTGACATTCTCGCGCCCCTTGCCGCGCGTGCCGTAGGCGAGATACTCGACGCCGGCAATCAGGCCCTCGTCGGCGGTGACGACGCCGTCGGCGGTCACGTTCGGGCCGTACAGGCTGCCGTAGCCGCCGCCCGGAGTCATGTCGACGAGCGCCCGGTAGTTGCTGTAGATCGCGAGGCGGCGCAGCTCGGCGGGGGTCGGCGGGGCGGATACCGCCGGCACGGCCCCGGCAAGACCGGACCGTCCGAGCCCGGCGGTGAGCAGGTCGTCGTTGATGCCGTCGTACGCGATGCGGCTGATGGTGTCTTGCACGTGCGGGGGCGGCTGGTTCGCCGCCTTGGCGTTCGGCAGCGCCGACGCGGTGCCCGCGCCCAGCAGTCCGATCAGCAGCGCAGCCGCCACCGTGCCCGCGCGCAGGCGGGTGTCGATAATGCCCATGGGCTTACTCCTCGGTCTCTCGTTGAGTGATGTCCGGCGCGGAACCGTCTTCGGCGGCGCGGGGCATCATGAGATAACAATAGAAATCGCGACGAGGGAATTCAAAGTGACTTGCGCCGCGCTCGGGTGTCGTCGCACCCGGCGGCGCATGGCTCTGGGCGCGAGCTGCCCGATTCGCGCCAGCGGAGCGCGTCGGCTCGATCAGAAGATGCCCAGGGCCAGGCCCTCGGCGAGCCCGGCGCCGATCTCCTCGCAGCGGGCGAGGTCTGCCGTGTCGATCTGCTTGGGGCGCAGAATCTCTTCGGGCGTCTGGGCATGCGTGCATACGATCAGCGCCGGCACGACCTGCTTCAGCCGCCAGCCGGTGGCGATGCGTTCGATCTGCCGCGCCGCGTTGGTGCCGTCGCTGCCCGCGCACACGAGCGTGGCGTAGGGGCGCCCGTTGATGCGGTCCAGCACCGCGTAGTAGCTGCGGTCGAAAAAGTCCTTCAGCTGGCCCGAGATGGCCGCGAGATTCTCCGGCGTTGCGAAGATGAACCCGTCCGCGGCCAGCACGTCCTCGGCGCCGGCCTCGGGGGCGCGCAGCAGCCGCACCGTCACCGACTCGACCGTGGCGGCGCCGTCGGCGGCGGCCTGCGCCATCTGCAGCGTGCCGCCGGTCATGGTGTGATAGACGATCAGCAGGGTCTTCATGGCGGTAGTCTACCGCCGAGTCGCGTAGAGTGATGGCTGTCGCTCGACAGCCCTGGAGGCAGCCCACCATGGAGACCCGTCCTCTCACCGCCCTGGCGCTCCTCCCGACAACAGTGCTGACCTACGAGCGCACGCGACAGCTGCGGCGCTGGCTGGACGGGGTCGAGGAGGGCGGCGCGTGCGCCGGTTCGGTGCCGATCCGGTAGCGATCGCCGATGGTCACGCCGGCGCCGGGATTTTCACGCGGAGTGGGCTATATTGGAAAGTGATTCCCCGGACTCGGAGTCGTACCCGGTATTCGGGGATGCCATCTGCGTTCCGTCGCAAATCGACGCATAAGGGGGCATCAATCATGGCAAACACCAGACAAAGCCGTTCCTTCATCCCGACCCTGGCGGCCGCAGCCTTCGCCCTCGCATCGGCCACCGTGGCGGCCGCGCCGCCCGCCATCACGCTCGGGCAGATCGCGCCGTTCACCGGCTCCGGCGCCGAGTTCGGACAGTTCTACCGTGACGGCGCCGCACTGGCCGTGCAACACCTCAATGCGGCGGCCGAGGCGACGCTCGGCGGCCCGATCATCGCCGCGCATATCGCCGAAGACTCCGCCACCTCGCCGACACCGGCAGTGGAGGCGGCCTTGTCGCTGATCCAGGTCCACGGCGTGCCGGCCATCATCGGCGGCTGGTCGAGCGGCGTCACCGTGGCGGTCGCCACCTCCGCGACGATCCCGGCCGGGGTGCTGCAGGTGTCCAACGGCTCGACCTCGCCGCTGATCTCGATCCTGCCGGAGGACCGGGACGCCGACCTGCTGTTCCGCACCACGGCCTCCGATGCCCTGCAGGGTGTGGTGGCCGCGCAGCTGGCACGCGGGGAACTGGTGGACGGCTATCGCTTCGACACGGTGTCGACGATCTACGTCAACAACCCGTACGGACAAGGCCTGTCGAACGCCTTCTCGCGCTCGTTCCAGCTTCGCGGCGGCACCGTTCACGCGCAGATCCCGCACCCGGAGGAAACCCAGCCGACCTACACGGCGCAGCTCGCCTCGGCATACAAGGACCGCCCGGACTTGCTGTTCGCCGCGAGCTACCCGGGACACAGCGCCATCTACCTGCAGGAGGCGCGGGACGTCTTCAAGCACACCACCTGGCAGCTGGTTGACGGCAATCTCGCCGACGAAGTCGTCGCGGCGGTGGGCGCCGACACCATCGACAAGGTGTACGGCACGACGCCGGGCCAGGATCCGAACCGGGCCGAGTTCAAGGCGTTCGCGGAGCAGTTCAAGGCCGCGTTCGGGCACGACCGGGTGCCGCCGTTTACCGAGTCGGCGTACGACGCGGCGATGGTGATCGGGCTGGCGCTGGTCAAGGCCTATGCCGACGGCCACGAGAAGGTCGGCGACATCACCGGCACGGTTCTCCGGGACCGGCTGCGCGACGTCGCGAACGCGCCTGGCCGGACCATCGCCGCCGGCGACCTCGACAGCCTCAAGGCGGGACTGCAGGCGATCATGAACGGCGAGGACGTCCAGTACTCCGGCGCCGCGGGTCCGGTCGAGTTCGACGACAACGGCGACGTGCTCACGCCGATCGCGATCGTGCAGTATCAGGACGGCGTGGCGGTCACGATCGACATCCGTTCGCCCGAGGACATTCCCGCGGAATAGCGGGCGAGCGGGTCGGGCCCGCTTGCGCGCGCGCACCGGATGTCTGCACGGCGGGGCCCCGCGAGCGGGGCCCCGTTGCGCTGGGGCGCGAATCTTGCCGCTGCCGGGCGCGGACGCGCGGTCCGTCACGCGCAGCCGCTTTCCTCAACGACCGCGACCGTCGCGCAGGTAGCGGGAGACGCGCATCTCTTCGCTCAGCAGCCCCTGGGGTCGATACAGCACCACGCCGGCCAGCAGGATCGCGACCAGCAGCCAGCGGATGTAGTGGGCGCGGCCCGCCATATCGGCGTGAATCATCGCCAGCACCGGGTCGAGGGCATTGGCCAGGAAGGACGTGCCGCTCCAGACGCCCCACACCAGGATCGCGCCGGCCACCGCGCCGCGGTGATTGCCGCTGCCCCCCAGCATCAGCATGATCCAGACCAGGAAGGTGGCGAACAGCGCGTGAAAATGCGCATAGTCGATCGCCACCATGTAATGGGCATAGAGCGCGCCGGCGATGCCCATGATCACCGCACCCATCACGAACGACTGGATGCGCACGAAGGCCACCGCCTTGCCGTTCATCGCCGCCGACGCTTCCTCGTCGCGCACCGCGCGCAGCATGCGGCCCCACGGCGAGCGGCACGCCCGTTCCACCAGCGCGTAGGTGGCCGCCAGGAACACCGCCACGATCACGAGATAGAACGCGTTGTAATCCCGCGTGCCGAGCGGCTCGACCAGCCACAGCGCCCACTCCGGCAGCCAGTCGCAGCGCGCGCTCTGGAACAGGCAGCGCCCCGGCTGCGGGATGCCGCGCAGCGGCTGGGGTCCGTTGGCGAGCCAGCGCTCGTTCTGGAACACGAGCCGGATGATCTCGGCGATGCCGATGGTGGCGATGGCCAGGAAATCGAGGCGCAGGCGCAGAACCGGCACCGCGATCAGGAAGGCCACCACGCCGGAGACGACCGCGGCCGCGGCAACGCCGGCGAGAAACGGCAGTTCGAGCCCGAAGGCCACCTGTGTATACGCAGCCGCCAGTCCGGTGGGCGCCTCGATGGTGAACAGCGCCGAGGTGAACGCTCCCACCGCGAAGAAGCCGGCGACGCCGAAGTTCAGGTGGCCGTTGTAGCCCCATTGCGTGTTCAGCCCCAGGGCCAGCATCGCGTAGATGCTCGCCATCACCAGAAAGCTGATGAGGTACGCGAGATAGCCCGGCGGCATGGTCGCGGCGATGCCGAAGCCGAGGCCAAGGCCGAGCACGGCGCCGCCGGCGATGCGCCCGCGCCGCCCGGGCGGCAGCAGGATCATCGCGATCAGCGACAGCGCCACGCCCAGCATCAGGCCCTTGAGCACGATCACCTGGCTCACCGTTCAGCCCTCCGGGCGCCCGAACAGGCCCTGCGGCCGGATGATGAGCGTCAGCACCATGAGCACGAACGCGACCGCCGGGCCGTAGGTGGGATTGAGGAACGAGCTCGAGACCTGGTGCGCGACGCCAACGATCAGCGCCGCCACCATGGCACCGTAGGCGCTGCCGATGCCGCCCATGATGACGGCGGCGAACATCGGCAGCAGGAGCCAGAAACCCATCTCGGGGCGAAGCTGGGAGCTGAGCCCGTACATCGTGCCGCCGGTCGCCGCCAGCGCGCCGCCGAGCATCCAGGTCCACGCGATGACGCGCTCGGTGTCGATGCCGCGGATGCGGGCGAGGTCGGGATTGTCGGCCGTCGCGCGCATGGCCTTGCCCATCCGGGTCCACTCCAGGAGCGCGGCGACGGCGAACATCAGGACGATGCCGAGGCCGAGAATGAACAGCTGGTCCGCGCGCACGCGGATGCCGAACGGCAGGGCGAGCGCCGGGTTCGGCCGCCCCGGATAGTAGAAGTGGAATTCCGGGCCCCAGCCGAGATAGATGATGCTCTGGAGCAGGAACAGCATCGCCAGCGACGCCATCGCGAACAGCACGAGGTGCGCGTTCGTGCGCCGCAGCCTGCGGTACACCACGCGGTCTACCGCCAGCGACACGATGCCCACGACCGGCATCGCGACGATCACGCCGACGATCAGCTCGTAGCCGAACGACAGCGGTGCCAGCGCCCGGCCGGCAGGCAGCAGCGCCATCACGGTCAGCGTCACGTACGCGCCGAGCGTGACGAGCGCGCCGTGCGAGAAGTTCGGAAACTTCAGCACCCCATAGACGAGCGTCAGGCCGATGCTGCCCAATGCGATGATGCCGCCGAGCATCAGCCCCCATGCGGTCAGCGACGCGAGGTGCTCCGCGCTCGCGCCTGCGGCGACGCCACCGGCATAGAGGCCGACGAGCACCGCGACGACGACGGCGACGAGAAAGGCGCGCGTCTGCACCGCCGCGCGGAGGCGCTCGCCCAGGCGCGGTGGGTCGGCGGCGGTCAGGGCGGTCTCGCTTCCCGGTGGCGCGCTCACGGATCAGCCTCCCAGGTAGAGTCGGGCGACGTCGGGATCGTCGAGCAGCTCCCGGCCGGTGCCGTCGTAGCGGTTCTCGCCGTTGGCCAGCACGTAGCCCCGGTGCGCCATCTGCAGCGACTTGCGCGCGTTCTGCTCGACCATCAGCACGGCGACGCCGGTCGCGTTGATGCGCTCGATGTTATCAAAGACCTCGTCGACGAGCTTCGGTGCCAGGCCGGCCGACGGCTCGTCGAGCAGGAGCAGATCCGGTTCCAGCATCAAGGCGCTGCCCATGGCCACCATCTGCCGCTCGCCCCCGGACATCTTGCCGACGCGCTGCTGGCGGCGCTCGCGCAGCCGGGGCAGGAACGCGTACACCTTGTCGCGGCGCTGTGGCAGCTCGGCGGTGTCGAGCAGGTAGCCGCCCATGTCCAGGTTCTCCTCGACCGTCAACGACGTGAAGACGTTGTCCACCTGCGGGACGTAGCACAGCCCGAGCCGCACGATCTCATGCGGCTCGCGTGCGTCGATCGGCTGGCCCCGGTAGGTGATGGTCCCGGATCTCGGATGCAGCAGGCCGAAGATGGTCTTCATCAGCGTCGACTTGCCGGCGCCGTTGGGGCCCACCAGCGAAACGATTTCCCCGTCGTTCACGGTCATGTGGATGCCGCGCAGGATCTCCATGGTGCCGTAGCCGGCGGTCACGCCTTCAACCTTCAGCAGCGGCATGCTGGCCTCCGAGATACGCTTCCAGCACGCGCGGGTCGCGGCGCACGGTCTGCGGTGGACCCTCGGTCAGGTAGCGGCCGCCGCTCATCACGATGACCGGGTCGCACAGCTGCATGATGAGATCCATGTCGTGCTCGATGATCAGGAAGGTGATGTTCTTCTCCCGGTTCAGGCGGACGATGTTCTCCTTCAGGCGCTCCATCAGGGTCGGGTTGACGCCGGCGCCGGGCTCGTCGAGGAGCACGATCTCGGGCTCGCCCATCAGCGTGCGGGCGAGTTCCAGCAGCTTCTTCTGGCCCCCGGACAGGTTGCGCGCGTATTCGTGCTTCAGGTGCGCCAGGTCGGTGAAAGCCAGCACCTCCTCCGCCCGCGCCTCGATCTCGCGTTCCTGGCGCGCCACTCGGCCGGGGCGCAACAGCGCCGCGAGCAGGCTTTCGCCCGCCTGCCGCTTCGGCACCAGCATCAGGTTTTCCAGCACCGACATGCTGCCGTGCTCGCGCGGAATCTGGAACGTGCGGCACAGGCCACGCTCGAAGACGCGGTGCGGCGGCAGACCGGTGATGTCCGCGCCGCGCAGAAAGACCCGTCCGGCGCGCGGCCGGTGATAGCCGGCCACGACATTGAACACCGTCGTCTTGCCGGCGCCGTTCGGGCCGATCAGACCGGTGATCGTGTTCGGAAACACCTTGAGGCTGGCGTGATCGAGGGCGCGCAGACCGCCGAAATCCACGACGACGTCGCGCACCTCCAGCAGGGGCGCTTTGGCGGCCTCATTGGCTGGCGCCGGGTTGCCTTGCCGCGTCGGACGGGTCGGGCTGCTCGTCACTGGGTCTGTCCTGGTCGATCCATGGTCGTCGTGGATCCGTGAAGGGGCGACCGAAAAATTCCTCCGGCGCGGGGCTGGCAAGCCCGCCGCGACGTCGGTCATGACTGCCCATGCCGCCGCGGGCGGCCACCGCCTGCAGGCCGGCAAGACGTGCGAATCGTTAGTGCTAGTGTAGCGGCAAGCCGACGATGCGCGGCAAGCGGACCATCGCCATCGCCATCGCCATCGCCGCGGCGAATGAACATCGCCCGGTGCATGCCGTCAGAAACTCGAAAGCGGGAGCAACCGACGGCACGCCGCAATGCTTGTCGGCCGGTATCGTCTGACCGGCGACGTGAGCGGTCGTCTGATGTTGCTCCCCCAGCTCGCGCCGAGCGCGAACGAGAGCATCTACACCGACCAAGGAGGTGAACAATGGCGCAATCCATCGAGCTCCTGATGACCGTCTCGGTCACCCGGGACACCAAGCGGTTCGTCTTCACGCGACCCACGGACTTCGATTTCACGCCGGGCCAGGGCGTCGAGCTCGCCATCGACCAGCCCGACTGGCGTGACGAGAAGCGGCCCTTCACGCCCACATCGCTGCCTGCGGACCGCGTCCTGGAATTCACGATCAAGGGCTACGCCGACCACGACGGCATGACCAAGAAACTGCACACGCTGCAACCGGGCGCGAAGCTGTCGATCTCGGAGCCCTTCGGCACCATCGCCTACCGCGGGGCGGGCGTCTTCATCGCCGGCGGGGCCGGCATCACGCCCTTCATCGCCATCCTGCGCGAGCTCGCGCAAGCGGGCAATCTTGTGGGGCACAGCCTGATCTTCAGCAACAAGACGGCCGCCGACATCATCTGCCAGCAGGAGCTGATGGCCTACCTGGGCGAACGATGCTGCTTCACCTGCACCGACGAGCCCGCCCCGGGCCTCGAGTCGCGTCGCGTGGACAAGGCCTTTCTCGCCGAGAAGATCGACGATTTCGGGCAGAACTTCTACGTCTGCGGCCCGCCGGGTTTCAACGATGCGGCGATGGACGCGCTCAAGTCGCTGGGCGCCAATCCGCAGAATCTCGTGTTCGAGGAGTAGTCCGTCGGCGCGCGCGGTCGGTGAATGAATCGGGCTGCGTTCGGCCTGCGCTGCGGCCGCCACCGACACCACGGGTTCGCGACAGGCCGAGGCGAGCGGTTGTGTGAATGCTTCGCCAAGCGTGTGCGTGGATCGGCGCGGAATGACGACGCCCATAGTATCCAGCATGGAAATTGGTGGACAGATCTTCAGCGGGCGACCGCACCGCGGTCGGCGGAAGAATCCGCCCCCTACGCGTCTATCACCTGATGCCGGATGGTGTTCTTGCCCGCACGCTTGACCTCGTACATCAGGGTGTCGGCCCGGTCGATCAGCCCCTTGAAGTCCTCCTGCGGCGGGGCGATGCAGGTGACGACGCCGATGCTGAAGGTCACCGGCCACCCGTGTCGGGCCATGGCCGCGAGAAGTTGCCGGTGCACCTTGTCGACACCGGCCAGCGCCGCCTCGCAGTCCGTGTCCGGCATCAGAATGGCGAACTCGTCGCCACCGAGGCGCGACACGATGTCGGAGGTACGCGTGTGCTCGCGCAGTGCCTGGGCCACTTCGCGCAGCAGATCGTCGCCGGTGGCATGGCCGAGGCTGTCGTTCACCGCCTTGAAGTTGTCCAGGTCGATGAACACCACGGTCAGCGGAAAGTGATGCCGGCGCACGCGGTTCAGCTCCGCGTCCCCCTCCTCATGGAACAGGCGCCGGTTGGCCAGCCCCGTGAGCGGATCGAGCCGAGCGAAGAATGCTTCGCGGCGCAGCACCGTGCGCAGGCTGGCCGCAAGGTAGCTCACCACCAGCAGCACCAACAGGCGCACGATCTCGTTGAACACCACGGTGGCGATCTCGGGGTCCGGGACCAACCACTCGGGCATCAGCCAGCTCAGCACGCTCAGCAGCGATACGGCGACGCCCGCCTGCAGGCCCACATACCAGCTCACCGCGACGACCGGTAGCAGATAGAAGATGTGAAATTCGTACTGTGGTCCGCTCCAGTAATGGACGAAGCCGATCAAGGCGACGGCCGCCACCCCGGCCGCCACGAGGAACCGTCGGCGCTGCGCGCTCAGTTCCAGGTGGACGATGCGGGAGAGGTTCATCGAGGAGGATCTGCGGCGCACCGACGGGCGTCGTAGCAAAGACCTTCTTCCGAGCAGGAACGATGTTTTCCCTACGATTCGCGCCGAATACGCGAGTTCCGCTCGGTGCCGCCGAAGCGGAAGGGCTAAAGGGGCCATGGTCGATCAAGAGTGGGGAGCGTGGTCGTCGGCGAGGGTAAAGGGGCTCAGGTTGGATCAAGAGCGCGTGCATGACGATCACGGTGTGCCCTCCTTGTTTCGGTGCGACCCGCTACAGGTCGAATTCCAGGTCGAGCAGCGGTGCGTGCTGCTGGGCCCCGTAGACGTCGGAATCACCCGGTGATCCGGACACGATGTGGCGCGGCATGACGACCTTGACAGCATTGGCCGGCTGGAACCAGACAATGCGTCGAATATCGGTCACCGGTACGCCATAGGCGGACGCAATACGCTGTGGCGAGAACTGGCCGCTTTCGCGCAGCGCTTCGAAGCTTTGGTCGTCCTTGAGGATGACGTCGAGCACCAGCTCGTAGGGCCCGGAGTTCTTGGAGCGGACGACGCGCGCGAGGTCGAGCATCTTCTTCATTGCGGGAGCTCCTCTCCGATCGACTCCATCCGAAAGGGAAACATCGTCGCCTCGTCGATGGCCAGCAGGTGATAAATCGAGAATTCATAGACCGTGCCGGCGCGTACGTCGGACGGCGAAAACGGGAACGCGAGGTTGCCGGCCGTGGCGACGCGTCCCGGATAGCCGTAGTGAAGCAGCGTCGAGCGCGTCAGCGAGCAGACGGTGTCGGCCTGCTCCTGCGTCTCGGCGACGACTTCGATGACGATTCCGAGCTCATGGGCGCGCGCCTCCTTCGCCGGCTCGAGATGCCCCATCACCCCATTCTTGCCGTACAGGTGGAAAAAGACGCGTGCCGGACTTCCCTCGCCGAGGATTCCGGCGACACGCGCCTGCACCGCTTCGATGATCGAATCGATCGATCCGATCATGATCGGATCGCGGGTGCCGGCGATCGCCAGCGTGCGGAATCCGACCGGTCGGGCACCTTCGAGCTTGACCTGGTAGGGGCGGGGAACGTGCTTCGAGCCGCGCACCTCGACCGTGCCGTCCGGTTGCTCGATGAACCGGCAGCCGGTGAGATCGAGCACGCCGCCGGGGCCGGGCAGGAAGTAGGGGTCGGACTTTTCGTACAGCGTGTGGGCGGCCGCCGATTCGGCGGTGAACTGGCGCTCGGCCGAGAGCGCCTTGAGGATGAACGAATCTTCGCGCAGGACGCCCAGTGCGCAGTCGGAGCCGGAGCCGGGGCTCGCAGCGATCGCCGCGCACTCGAGGATCTTGCCGCAGTGCAGGGCGAGGCCGGGGTCGTAGCCGCGCAGGATGGGCAAAGCGGCGAAGCATGCCGGGTCATAGGCGCGTCCGGCCAGGACCACCTGTGCGCCGGCGGCCAGTGCGCGCATGAAGGGCTCGACGCCGATCTGGGCAACGATGTGGGGGCTCGCGTCGATCGCATGATGGGTCAGCGGCGGCACGAGGTCGAGCGCCTCGATGCGTCCTTCATCAAGCGCCTCGTGGAGGGTCTCCCGGTCGACGTCGGTGGGAATCACCGCCATCTGGAAGCTGAGCCCTTCTTCGCGCGCGATCTCGAGCACGATCTGCCGGCACCATTCCAGGTGGGGCGCCGCGCCCGAACCGCCGGCGGTGCCGATCACCACCGGAATGGCGGCCCTGACGCCGGCGGAGAGCATGTAGCGCAGGTCGCGCTTGACGCCGGCGCGATCGGTAAATGACTTGCCGGCACCCAGGTAGTACGGACCGGGGTCGGTCGAGCCGGCGTCGACCGCGATCAGGTCGGGCTTCTCGGCCATGCCACGCAGAAAGCTCTCCACGGGAAAGCCATAGCCGAGGATCGCCGTCGGCGAGAGGATCTTGAATTCCGGTTTCATTGTGCGTTTCTTACCGCGGAGCAGGGGTCGCGTAGCTGGATACCTGGATAGAGGAAAACCTGACCGGGCAAGAGGGGCTGCCCGGTCAGGTCAGGCGATCTCCGCTTGGAGGCTAATGCGGTGGGCTGTGGCTCGCACTTCCTTCATGCGTCCGTGGCCAGGTAGCACCTTCTCGGCAACCGTCACCAGGCCGGCGCGTTCCAGTTCGTCCACATCCCGTTTGACAGCGCTGCGATCGCGATGCAGCCGCTCCGAGATTTCGGTGATCGAACCCGGCATCTCCTTCACGGAACGAAACAGCGCCAGGCGAGCCGCCGTGATGAGCTTCATCACATCAGCGGGATCTTCAAAGCTGATGATGCGCTCGTCAGGGAGTCGTTCTCCGCGATCTGCTGCCCTTGCCAACTGGCGACCGCGTTTGAAAAAGTCTTCTTCCGTTCCGGTCTTGACGATCAGCTTGGTCATTTGCAGTCCTTCAGGGCAAGCCAGTCTTGCTCAAAACGCTCTTCAACGTCTTCGAAACTTACGAATTCGATAGGTTCAACCACCCCGAAGTAGTGCCGATGGTGCCCATCATGGGCATTGTCGTAGCCCACGACACGCCCGTTGTCGCCAGCGTAGAGCTTATGGTTGATGTAGGCCAGGTTGTACCGGGTGACCTGCCGTGTGACCTCATCAATCCACACCTCCCGGCGCAGTTTCCCGTTTCCGCGTTTGTCGGAAATCTTGTGGGCTTCATCGATGACTTTAAGATCAGCCATGATTGAGCATATCATGGCTGAAATGCCAGGGCACATCCACACGATCAGGCCTCAGCTCCTGCAGTCGCCCTGAGACAGGATTCGGCGAGCAGCAGTGGGGATGTCCTTTGGGGGAACTGGTCGTCTTGAGCGCGTATGCGCTGCGAGCTCGCCCGTAACTGTACGCAACGCTTCGAGATGCGTAGACTCGGCAGGTTTCCATCGGAGTCCGGTATGGCACTCGAAACCTGGTTCGCGTTCTTCGTGGCCTGCTGGCTGATCAGTCTTTCGCCCGGTGCGGGGGCGATCGCGTCGATGTCGAGCGGGCTGCAGGATGGATTCTGGCGCGGTTACTGGACTGCAATCGGCCTGCAGTTCGGGCTGGCTTTGCAGATCGCCATCGTCGCCGCAGGCGTCGGCGCGGTCCTCGCGACGTCGGCGTTCGCCTTCAGCCTGATCAAGTGGTTCGGTGTCGCCTACCTCGGCTGGCTGGCGCTGCGCCAATGGCAGGCCGTTCCGGCTGCCGTGGCCGAAAAGGCGGGGCCGAACCCCGGCAGGCGGCGGCTTGCGTTGATGCTGCGCGGTTTCCTGGTGAATGCCAGCAATCCGAAGGCGGTGATCTTCATGCTCGCCGTGCTGCCGCAGTTCATCGATCCGCACCAGCCGCTGTTCGAGCAGTATTTGCTGATGGGCACGACGATGATCGTCGTCGATCTCGTGGTGATGGCGGGCTACACCGCGCTGGCGGCACGCGTCCTGCGCCTGCTGCGCACGCCGCGCCAGCAGCGTGTGATGAACCGCAGCTTCGCGGCGCTGTTTGCCGGCGCCGCGGCGCTGCTCGCGACCGTGCGGCGGGCTCCGCTGTGAGGGGTGATCGGGGTCGTCGCGTCATGTCGTCCCCAGGCCCGAAGACCCGCAGGGAGTCTCCTGCGCGATCGAAAGGGGCCAAGCTCGATTAAGGGAGTGGGCGCAGATTCGGGCGGAGATCAAGTCGATACTGCTGGGGCCGGGGAGGTTGTGTGAGGCGTTGCGGGGGAGGGCGGGGAGTGAATGAACCCGCAGCATAATGCAGTGTCGTCTGGTCGTGCGAACTGGGTCGATAGGCATGCTGGTGGGCGGATCCGATACATGAAGGATCGCTCGCTCGCGACGGCCTGCCTTCGGCCAGGGCCGGTCATCCACCGGCTCGAAAAATTCCGAGATCGAATCGCAGGTAACCGATCAGGAGCTGGCCACTCGACGATGTCGGTTGTTGGCCCGCAGCTCGGTTCGACGTTGAAAAAGCAGCTTTCTTGATCGCCAGGCACGCGATTGGTAGAGGTTTGCTCGACGCTCGTCCGCGTTGTTAGCGGCTGTGTAATTCCGTCGAAATATGGCGGCGAAAGTTGGCGGCGCACGAGCTTGCCGCAGTGAACGCAACAGGGGCCGAATGGATCGGCCCCTGTTGGGTCGTGGGCACGGCGGCCGGTCAGAACGGGGGATCGGTGCTGTCGAGGTCGGTGCGGTTGATGCGCTGCTCGCGGTAGTACTCGAGCAGGACCAGCTCATAGCGAGACCAGATGCGGCTACGCAGATCGTCGAGCAGCTCGATGACCGCGACGGCCTGCTCGGGCGACCAGTTCGGATCGATCAGCATTTCGAGGCCGTGGGTGAGCCCGGAGGGCGGGTGCCAGGTCTTCATGTTGTTGGACTCCTCGGCGACTTCCGTTTCTTGGCATTGGCGAGGGCGCGCTCCTGAGCCTCCTTGTGCCGATAGGACTCGCCGTGAATTGCGATGATCTCGGCGTGATGGACGAGGCGGTCGATGAGCGCGACCACGCAGGCGGCATTGGGAAAGACGTCGGACCATTCTGCAAACGACTTGTTGGTCGTAATCAGCGTGCTCTTTTTCTCGTGGCGGCGGCTCACGAGCTCGAAGAGCAGATCGGCATGGCGGTTCGAATACGAGAGGTAGCCGACCTCGTCGACGACCAACAGCGCGGGCGCTGCATAGTGGCGCAGCCGGCGGCGCAGCGCCGAATCGGAATCGAGCGCGGCGAGCTCGCCGAGCAACTGCCCGGCGGTGGTGAAGAGCACCGAATGGCCGCGCAGCACCGCCTGATGGGCGATGTTCTGCGCGATGGTGGTCTTGCCCAGCCCGGACGGGCCGACCAGGATCGCATTGGTGGCGGTGCGCAGGAACTCGAGCGTCATCAACTCGGCGATGGCCGCCTGATCGCACTGGGCCGGCCAGCGCCAGTCTAAATCGGCCAGCGGCTTGAAGCGGCCGATGTGCGCGCACCGCAGCCGCCGCTCGAGCGAGCGGCGGGCACGCTCGGCCTCCTCCCAGTCGAGCAGGGGCTCGAGCCAGGGCGCCTGGCCGCATTCGGACCAGTGGGTGACGAGCCCGTGCAGCTGCAAGGCCTTGGCGCGCGCCAGCAGCGGGTCAGTCGTCGTCATCGCACGCCTCCAGCAGCCGGTCGTAACCGTCCAGCCGGTGCGCCCGCACCGCGACGTCACGACGCTTGAGGTGCTCGGGCAAACTGATCCCCACCGGCGGGGGCAGCGCGCGCGCCTCGCGCCGGCGCTCGAGCGCGAGGCGCACCGCATTGACGTGCGGCACGCCCCGACTGAGCGCCTCGGCGATGGCCGCCTCGAGTTCGGCGCGGCCGTAGCGCTCGAAGAGCTCGGTCAGTGCGCGCGCGGTGCGGGAGAGCGGCTCGCCGCGCGCGGCCGCTTGACGCAGCAGCTCGCTGCTGGCCGGCACCGCCTGCGCGAGCCGATCGGTCGCCCGATGCGCGCTCCCCGCGTGCTTGTGTGCCACCAGCGCCGCGAGGTGCTCGGGCGCTTCGACCTGCTCACCGCGACCGTAGCTGCGCGCATGGGTGGCGATCACCGTCTGGCCGTCGAGCACGCGCACCTCGCGCTCGTCGGCGACGACGGCCAGCGGCCGGCGCACATGCGTGTGCGGGATCGAATAGTCGTTCAGATCGAAGCGCACGTAGGGCGTCTTGCCGGCCGAGACCGGCTTGAGCTCGTCGGTCGGAAACGGCGTCTCGGGCAACGCGAGCAGGTGCGCCTGCTCGGCGCCGAAGGCCTCATCGACGGTCATCGATGCATCTTCCGGGCAGCGCCGCTCGCCCGCCGGGCCGGCGACCCATGCCGCGGCCTGGGCGTTCAGATCGCCCAGGTCGGCAAACTGGCGTCCGGCGAAGAAGGCGTCGCGGATGTAGCGGATCGCCCGTTCGACCCGCCCCTTCTTGCAAGTCAGCAACTGTCTGTGGTGCGGACAGTAGTGCAACTGTAGTCACGACGTTCGAGATCACCCATCCCTTTCATCCCCAGCGTGGAATGCGCTTCGTCCTGACGACGCGGCGGCAGAACTGGGGAGAGGATCGGGTGATGTATTTCGATGCCAAGGGGCGCCTGCGCTCGGTGTTGGCGTCGTGGACCGATGTGCCCGAACAGGATCTGTTTGCCCAGGCGTCAGATGGGCGCTCCTGGTTTCGTACCGACGACCTCCTTCGATTGTGCGCGCTGATCGACGCGTTGCCGGGAGGTGGAGATGTCAACTAAATTACGCCGCATGTGTAAGGCTTTATTTGCCGCACGTTGGATTGAATTTATGGCTGAATCTCCGCCTGATTGGCTTCCAATAAAGGCTTTCGGTAGCATATGTCGATTTAATTGCCTTGAAAGTCTTGCGAGTGCGGCGTATTTTAAATTACACATCGCCCGCGGAGATCCTGGCCGTGCCCAAACCCGATTCCAAGCGCGAACGTCTGCGCATCGCCGGCATGCTCAACCCCAACCCGCAACAGGTTCGGGCGCCTTGGTTCCAGTCCGGCGGGTTTTTCGATCCTCACGATCTGATTCAGACCAAGTACGAGATGCTGCGGCACGTTCAGGTCGGCGGTGCGTCCAAGGCCGAAGCGGCCAACTTGTTTGGCATGTCGCGGCCGACCTTCTATCAGGCCGAAGCCGCGTTCGCCCGCGAGGGGCTGGCCGGCCTGCTGCCCAAGCAGCGGGGCCCCAAGGGAGCGCACAAACTCACCACCGAGGTCATGGCTTTGATCGAGCAGCGTTTGCAAGGCGACGGGTCCATTCACGCACGCTTGCTGGCGCAAGAGATCCAATCCACGTTGGGTATCTCGGTTCATCCGCGCAGCATCGAACGCGCCATCGCACGCAAAAAAAAACCGTAGAAGAATCACCCGCCGATCGGTTGCCAGAAGCGGCCCTGGCGCACTACGAGGCGTTGCGGGCCAACGTCCTCGAAGGTGGGGCTCGGCCCGAAGGACTGGCGGCAGTTCGTTTCCACGGCATGGTGCGGGGACTGGCGATCTTGCTCAAGACACCGAGCGCGCCGCCAACGACCAGGCCGGCTCTCACCGATCTCCCCGTGCAACGCGACAGCGCACTTGTGCGCCTGCTCGCCAATCTGGTCCTGCACACGCATTCGGAGCTCACCCATGTCTGCTGACCGATTCCAGAAGGTAACGGCCGATCATCTTCGGCGCGATGCGTTCCTCTACGTGCGCCAGTCTTCGTTGCGGCAGGTGATGGAGAACACCGAGAGCACCAAACGACAGTACGCGCTACGCGACCGGGCCATTGCCCTGGGCTGGCCGATCGAGCGCATTCACGTCATCGACAGCGATCTCGGCCTGTCCGGCGCCAGCGCCCAGGATCGCGACGGGTTCCAGCACTTGGTGTCGGAGGTGGCGAATGCGCATGCGGGGATCGTGCTCGGTCTGGAGGTCTCGCGACTGGCCCGCAATAACGCCGACTGGCATCGCCTGATTGAGCTTTCGGCCTTGACCCACACGCTGATCCTTGACGAGGACGGCGTCTACGATCCAGCTCATTTCAATGATCGCCTGCTGCTCGGCCTCAAAGGCGCCATGAGCGAGGCAGAACTGCATGTGCTCAAGGCCCGCCTGCAAGGCGGGATTCGGAACAAGGCGCGTCGTGGTGAGCTGGAGATGCCACTGCCGATCGGATTGACCTACCATCCCGACGGATCCGTGGTCCTCGATCCGGATCAGTCGATTCGCAATGCCATCCAGCTACTGTTCGACACCTTCCGCCAGACGAATTCGGCGACCGCTACCGTCAAGCGGTTTCGCCGCGAGGGCTGGTTGTTTCCCCGCCGCATACGACGCGGTATCGGCAAGGGCGATTTGCTTTGGGGGCCGCTGGATCACTGTCGCGTCGTCGCCGTCCTCCACAATCCACGCTATGCCGGCGCTTTCGTCTATGGACGCACGCGACAAACCTATCGCCTCGGACACAAACATAACGCCGTCAAAGTCAAGCCGGAGGACTGGCAAGTCTTCATCCGTGATGCGCACCCCGGTTATGTTGATTGGGATGAGTTCGAGCGCAATCAGCTGACACTCCGGCAGAACGTGGTGGCGTGGAGTCAGTCCGGCCGCGGCAGCATGCCCCGTGAAGGCGTCGGGTTGCTGCAGGGGCGGGTAATCTGTGGCATTTGCGGCGCTCGCATGCGCGTGCGCTATCAGCGGGTGGGCGGCAAGCTCGAACCCTACTACATGTGCACGGAGAATCCGGTACGACGTGCTGACAAATCCTGCCAGACCATCCGCGGTGCCCCGATCGACGCGGCGATCAGCGCGCTGCTCCTGGAGAAGCTTGCGCCGGCCGCCATCGAACTTGCTTTGGCCGTCGAAGATGAGATTGGCGGACGCATCCAGCAAGCCACGGCGCAGCGAGCGACCCAATTGGCTCGGGTGCGCTACGACGCGGAGCTGGCCCGGCGTCGTTATCTCAACGTCGATCCGGCCAACCGGCTTGTCGCCGACACGCTGGAAGCCGACTGGAATGACCGCCTTCGGCAACTCGATACGTTGCAGCAGGAGCATGATCGCCAGCAGCAGGCCGACCAGAAGCTGCTCGGAGACGAAGCCCGAGCGCGGATTCGCCAACTCGCCCAGGACTTCCCCCGTGTGTGGAATGACGAACGGGTCACCCCACTTGAGCGCAAGCGCATGGTGGCCCTGCTCATCGAGGATGTGACCCTGGTCAAGTCCGAGAAGATCGCGCTCCATGTTCGATTCCGCGGTGGCCGAACGACCTCCCTCGAAGTCGAGAAACCGAAACCAATGTCATTGATCCGCAAGACGCCTGCCGAGGTGGTACGGAAGGTCGATGAACTGCTCGAAACCTGCACCGACAGGCAGGCTGCGGCACAGCTCAATGCGCTGGGCTATTCAAACTGGAAGGGTGAGTCATTCACCCCCAAGAAGGTTCGCCTCGTTCGCAGCGTCTACAAGCTCAAGAGTCGCTTCGAACGTCTGCGGGCGCGCGGCATGCTCACCGCCAACGAACTGGCGCTTCGCCTGGGTGTATCCTCGACGTCGATCTATCACTGGGGACGCGACGGAATCATCTCTGAACATCGTTGGGGTGACGGCAATCGCTTCCTCTACGAGCCCCTCGGGGACGTCATCCTGATCAAGGGACAAGGCGGTCGCTACCGACCCACGTCGCCGACCTTTATCGCTGCGCAACCTGCCGGACAAGGTGCAATATGAAGCCAACGCCTTCTCGTTGCCGCGCGCCGGCGCGCAGGCGACGATGTCGAAGCCGTAATGGCCCGAGAGCGCGAGCAGCGTCGGATGGAAGCGGATCGCGGCGCCGTGGCGCTCGAGCACGGCGCTCTTCAGATTGTCGTAGAGGGCGACCCTGGGCACCCCGCCCCATGCCGTGAAGGCCCCGACATGACCGCGCAGGAAGTTCTCCATGTGCGCGCCGAGGCAGAAGCGCACGAAGAGGCGGCGCGACCAGGACAGCACGGCGACAAAGCCCATCAGCGGGCGGCGCGCACGGCTGATCTGAAGGTGCCCGAAGTGCGCCCAGTCAATTTGCATCTGTTCGCCCGGCAAGGTGCGCAGGCGCAAGTAGGCCTCGGCCGCGGGACGCGGCCGGTGCCGCGCGATGAGGTGGCGGAAGTGATCGGGGCGGCCCGGATAGCCGCGCGCCTTGACCATGCCGTACAGGCGGCTGGCCGTCAGGCGCGGAAACTGCGCGAGCGTCTCCAGGATGAAGGGCAGATAGGGGTCGATCGCCGAGGCGCGGCGGGCCGGCCCGAAGCGCGGCAGGCCCGCCTGGGCGAGTACGCGCGCGACGGTGTCGCGGTGAAGGTGTAGCTGGGCGGCGATGGTGCCAACCGGCCAGTGCTCGGCGTGGTAGAAGCGCAGGATCTGCGCCTCGGTCTCAGGGGGAATGGCCATTGGGTATCGGGCTCCTGTCGGATCGAATCGGGCGGAAACGGCGAATCCGACGGCGCACGAAGCCCACACGCACGAACTGCGGCAAGGGGCAGCGGCAGAAATGGCAATGCCAGGGCGCGGGCTCGGCGGCCGGCTCGGGCGCCGTCGGTTCGGCTGCCAGTGAAACCGACCGGGCCCTGGGTGGGGAACCGTGATGCGTCACTTTGCGCCGCCGCTCGCGGTAGCGGCGCTGGCGCGCGGCATGGGCCTGGCGGCCGCGACGGCTCGCCTGATAGCGCCGGCCGGCCGCGGCGAGCGAGGCGCGCCGCGCCCGCTGCGCGCAGCCGCGCGTGCAATAGCGATTGCCGCGATCACAGTGGCTGCAGATCAGCACGGCGGCGCGGCAGCCCGCGCACAGGTAGCGTCGTCCAGGTAGCTCCATCGGCTCGCAGGCCAATGGGACTGGACGGGAGGCGCCGCTTCGTGAAAGACTGGGCGTGCAACGCTCCCGGCTTCGCTCGGGTGCGGGGCGCGGCACCGGTTTGGACTTGGCGGTTTGGGCCGGTGTCGCGCCTGCTTCCCACAGGCCGTTGCGCCTCTTTTACCGCATCGGCATCACGCGCGCCACTTCGGCCGCCGCGCACGGCATACCGCGACCACGACGACACCCCACCGGCGCCGCCAGCGTGTTCGGGGGTGTTTCCAGTCGCCCTTCGGGCTCCTTCAA
>DAOMOP010000009.1:0-4564 GCA_035444405.1 Rhodocyclaceae bacterium | reverse complement strand
CCCCCCCGAACACGCTCCCCAGAAACGAACCCGCCGCCCCCTCAATTTGGGCGGGTCACTGATGCGCGCTATACGTAGACGCCAGATATGTGCGGAATCTGGGCGCCATCAACACCGCGTTTAGCGCCGTAATGTATATCGCCCTTTATTTTGCTTTCGTATTGGGAGTCGAAGAAAAGTCGTGGTTCGAACGGACGTGGGATTTTCTTGCTGGTGGCTCAATTGGCGCCATTGCGGGCCTTGTTTTCTTTGTCGCCTTTGGGGCTATAGGCTGGGTTAGCGGCGCCCTCTATGGAAGCATTGGTCTGCTATCACTCATGGTCGGTGGCGGCCTAGGGGGACTGGGCCTCGGAGCAATTGCAAATATCTTACGTGACCCGGAAAAATACAACTTCAACTGGCCAGTCATCTTGGCAGTTCTTCTGACCGGCTTCATTGTAGCTCACTTCATTTCGCAGATCGTCGGTCGGGTTGCTAGTAAGGCCGCCGGAAACGACGTGTCCGCACCACTTAATTAGGCGCTCAAACGACTGCTCTAAGGGTGGTCCAGTGACGGGAATGGGTCGAAACCGGGCGCGCAACGCGCGAACTGCCCGAATTCGCTCGGAATGACCGGACCCGACCCGTTACGGCCGTTGAGCGTTGACGAAAGCTGCCATTCAACAAACTAAGGTTAGCGGCAGCTGGAAGCCGCGCAATGCGCTGTGGCGTGTGGGATCAGTTCTTTACTCGGCCGCACACTTCATCCTCGATGATCTTGATAAAGATGACGAGTGTCGCGCCTCCAACGAGCTCGTTATTGGTTCAGGCTTGGCGTCAACTGCACTTCAAGCGTCCTTCTCGCATCACGAATGCCTATGGTAACCCAATCCGTACTTCCGGATTCCCCGAACTCGTGCCGCTTCCCATCAAACTCCTGGACGATGACTTTGACGTCCGCTACCACACTTTTGTCCTCCGAGGTACCAACTCTAGGCAGCGGGAAACTCCGACGCGGCGTGTCTAAACTGACGTCGCCGAGTTCGCGCATCCCAATCGTCGCCTCAGTGGCCTTTCGTGTCTTCTCCTTGTAGTGCACCACCGCACACATGGTAATGCCCTCATGCCTGTTCTCTGGCACTGGATGACAGTAGAAGACGATACGTCGGCTCGTCGGTGGCTGGTTTGTGTAGTCAATCCAACACCGACCATGGATTCCACCTCTTGTGGGGCGTGCTACTGTCCTCTCAAGGCGTTCGCTTCCGACAATTATCTCCCAACCGTCCGTCGGTGTAGCAGAGAACGGTTTCGATGTCGTGTGGTGTTCTGATCTTCCCCGATTGTAGTGGCACCCTTCCTGCGAGGTTCGCTCCCGCTCTATGTCTTGGGTAGTTCGAATCGTGCCGTCGAGATAGACTGTCGCTACTCGGTTTGGCAGAGAAAACAATAGCAATTGATAGCGCTCGACCTTCTCTGTACTCAAGAGGTGTAACAGCCTGTTCTTCTTAACTGGCAGATCTATATGACCTTGAATAATGCGCAGTGAACCGGCGTCAGAGTTAGGAAGTCTTCCAGGCGGCACAACAACAGCAAATTCCTCTGCGGACAAGACGTGGATGGGAAACTTGGAGTCTAACAGAGTCGCTGTAGCGGCTTCTGATAGCCGGTCAAAGTTCACTCCGCTAAACCGAAGAGTAACTTCGCCCGATGAATTGCTGATATAGCTAGGTGAGTATCGAAAGATGATTGGACGATCTGAGAATACACCAGATAATCTACGCTGAATATCTCCGATTTGCTCAAGACGGTCTTCCACCATGCGATCTGTCATGAACAGAGTCTCCTGGAGGTCGAGAATGACTTCCTCTTCGGTCCTATTAAGTTCAGAGAATGTCTTGTTGAGGCTATCATCGTAGCCGGCCTTTAGCGTATCAATGGTCGCACGTGCTTGTTGCGCGGCACGCCAAACCATTCGGCTGCTAGACCCCTCGGCTGCGGAAATCATCGCTAAGACAGCCTTTTCGAGTTCCGCGATTATCTCCTTAATCGGCTTGGCGGGGTCGAAAGCGGATGCGGAGGTCGCAAAGGCGCAAAGGAAAATGACCGTGAAAATGTGACTACGAAGTGACTTGATGAATGCTTTCACTGCTCCCTCCGTTTTTCCATTACACGAGGCAGCTTCGACGCTTAGGATTTCATCGCATCACTTTCTTCGGCCGACTGCACTGCCACGCAACACGAACTCTGCTCGGTAACATCGGATACCAACCTGCCCAGACAAATTAACCAAATCAGCAATCTATCGGGATTTGAAGTCTCGTTTGCTCCTACTAACAGTGCGGCAAATTCGGCAACGCTAAAACTCACCGACCGTAGCGCATACAGATGAAGGCTGTCGCCGTGCTGCGCCGAGCTTTCACTGCATTCTTTCGATCCCCACGAGCCCGAGGTCATGTCATAGGTTCAGCATAGACGAGCGCCATCGACCCGCAAGTGAAATGTGACGGTCACTGTCCGCTCCTGGCCGAGGCTGTGTAAAAACGCCTCCTGTGTTATGATATTGGCATTGATCTCAGGGTGATCGGATGCCATGAAACGATTCATCGAAGGACAGTGCCGGATACAGGGCGCGTTGCTGCCCGAGAGTCTGGATGACTTTGTCTCCGAGACCAATCCGGTACGAGTGATCGACGTCTTCGTCGATGAGCTCGACCTGCGCAAGCTGGGCTTCGCCGGCGTTGATCCGGCGGCCACCGGACGACCCGCCTATCACCCGGCGGCGCTGCTCAAGCTCTACATCTACGGCTATCTGAATCGGATCCAGTCCAGCCGGCGCCTGGAACGCGAGGCCCAGCGCAACCTGGAATTGATGTGGTTGGTGGAGCGTCTCGCTCCGGACTTCAAGACCATCGCCAACTTCCGAAAGGAGAACCCCAAGGGGATCCGCGGGGTCTGTCGCCAGTTCGTCGTACTGTGCAGAGAACTGGGGCTCTTCGTCGAAGCAGTGGTGGCGATCGACGGCAGCAAGTTCAAGGCGGTCAACAACCGCGACCGCAACTTCACCAGCGCCAAGCTGCAACGGCGCATGCAGGAGATCGAGACGAGCATCGAGCGTTACCTCGTCGAGATGGATTCCGCCGACCGGCAAGAGCCGGCGGTGGCCCAAGCGAAGAAGGAGCGGCTGCAGGACAAGATCACTACCCTGAAGGCGAGAATGAAGGAGCTCGAGGCGATCGGTGTCCAGCTCGAGAATACGCCCGACAAGCAGATCTCGCTCACGGATCCGGACGCCCGATCCATGAAGACGCGGGGGACCGGTATCGTCGGTTACAACGTGCAGACGGCCGTCGAAACAAAGAACCATCTGATCGCTGCCCATGAGGTGACCAACAGCGGTCTGGATCGGGACCAGTTGAGCACGATGGGCAAGCAGGCCCGCCAGGCCATGCGATTGGAGTACCTCACCGCGATTGCCGATCGGGGCTATTTCAAGAGCGAAGAGATCCGCGCCTGCCACAAGGCCGGCATCGTGCCCCTCGTTCCGAAAAGTGCGACTTCCAACGCGAAAGCGGACGGGCGTTTCGACAAGTCGGACTTCGTGTATGACCGTGAAAACGACGAATACGTCTGCCCGGCAGGCGAGCGCCTGATCTGGCGCTTTACCCGAGTGGAGGGCGGGATGACGATGCATCGCTACTGGAGCTCGCACTGTCCGCGGTGCTCTATCAAGGACCGATGCACCCCCAGTGACTATCGGCGTGTGAGCCGCTGGGCGCATGAGGAAGATTTGGAAGTCATGCAGGCACGGCTTGATCGGGCGCCGGACAGCATGCGGATCCGGCGTCGGACGGTGGAGCATCCCTTCGGCACCCTCAAGGCATGGATGGGCGCGACGCACTTTCTGACCAAGGGCCTCGAACGCGTCGGGACCGAGATGAGTCTGCACGTCCTCGCGTATAACCTGAAGCGGGTGATGAAGCTGATGGGAAATGAGGCACTGATGGCGGCGATGAGGGCCTGAAAAGGCCCTTTTGAAGCTCAGCTGAGCTAGTTTGCCGCCTTCGAATTCGTTGGCTTCCGCCGCAGGGCGCCGGACCGACCGATTCTCAACACATCGGCGGCCGTTTTTACACGGCCTCGGCCGATTGCTGTGATTGCTGCTCATCCGGTGCAAGGGCTCCCGTCGTTACGAGCGAGTAACACAGTGGATGTCATCGCTGCTCCCATCGACACTCCCAATTGGCATCGGCCTCCCCAACAAATACCCCTGAGCCTTACTCACTCGCAACTCCCGCAACACCTCAAGCTCCGCATCCCTCTCCACCCCCTCCGCAAGAATCTTGCTCCCCGTCTCCCGCGCAAACCGAATCAACGCCGCAGCCAGCGCCCGCCGCCCCGAATCCAGATCGATCTCCCGAATCAGGCTGATATCGAGCTTGATGACGTCGGGCTTGAGCTCGAGGATGTGCCGGAAGCTGGCGAAGCCGGCGCCGGCGTCGTCGACGGCCAGGCGCAGGCCTTTGCGCCGCAGCGGCTCGATCTTCGCGGCCAGGCGCGGATAGTCGCTCACCGAGGCGTGCTCGGT
>DAOMOP010000008.1:30718-49786 GCA_035444405.1 Rhodocyclaceae bacterium | reverse complement strand
GACTGCGTTAAATCCACACCAAAGGAGGAGGGTGGAGGAGACACCGTTTGGATCGCTGCTGCTGTTTCGATCCGACTGGGGCCTATTATGCCCATGCATACAGACTCGAGCAAGTGCAATTTGATGCGGCGCACAACAAATCTTTCGATCATTCCATCAGCTGCTTTTATCATGATTCAGCGCCTTGATCTGAAGCAAGTTCATCGCATCCTAAAGCGGTTTCGTGAGCTGCGATGGAGCGCAAGAATCTTGATCCCGGCACTTTGTGGTTGCGCTGCAGCATGCTACGCGTGGGGGCATGCGGGGCACTTGCGGAGTGCGTAGGCGTGAACGCCTCCTAGAATGGAAGACGCGGGCTGTCCGAGTGTGGTCGCGCGTGTCGGTGGTTCGGAGCATGTGATGTGCCGTTTGTGCCTGTGGATGCTGATCTGTGTGGCCGGTGGCCATGCGTGGACAAGTGCGATCGCCTTTTCGTTCGATGCGCGGCGTCGCGGCGACGGCGTCGACATCGTCGCGGTCGCCGAGCTGCGCGCCGATGTCGATGAGGCATGGCGCGTGCTGACCGCCTACGAGCGCTACGCCGACTTCGTCCCCGACGTGACGCTGAGCCGTGTGGTGCAGCGCGACGGCCTCGCGCTGGTGCTCGAGCTCAATGGTGCGCTGCGCATCCTGTGGTGGCGGCTGCCGCTGGCGGTGCGGCTGGCGATCAGCGAGATGCCGCCGTTCGAGGTGCGTGCGCGGCTGATCGAAGGCACGCTGCGCGAGATGCACGGCCGTTACGTCCTCGCGCCTCGCCCTGGTGGAGCGCGTCTGACCTACCACGGCAGGATCGTGCCCGAATCGGGGTTGCGAGGCTTGCTGGACGCGTGGATCGTGCGCCGCAGCGCGTCGCGCCAGTTCGGCGCCCTCGTCGACGAGATCGAGCGCCTCGCCGCGCCGGCGGCCGGGGTGCCCGGAGCGGTGCGATGAGGTGTCTCGCGCGGCCGATGGTACGCAGTCGACGGCTGCGGTCGACGCGTGCAGCAGGGGCATCCGGGCGGAACGTCAGCCGGGCGGCATGGCTCGTGTCGGTCGCGCTTGCGCCGCTCTTCGTGGCCTGTGCCGTCGTGCCGCCGCATGGCGGTACGTCCGCGCAGTGCGCCGATACCTTCGCGCGGGTCGATGCCGCGGTCGCGCGCGAGGGCGTGCGCGATGCGATGACGACACGCATCGACGGATTCCCGCACCTGCGTGTCGATCGGCTGCTCGCGAGCTTTCGTGACGAGCTCGGCAACGACGCGGCGCTCGCCTACTGGGTCGCACAGCTCGCGCGCCTCGACGCCGAGGCACGGACGGTCGAGCTCGCCAACCTCGCTCCGGCCACGCGCGCTGCACTTGCGCTTGGCCATGCGGATGGCGTGACGGCGACGCTGGCGCGCTGTCGCGAGCGCATGGTCGCCGACGAGCTGCGGCGACCGGCCCGCATCGCGGCCCTGCGCGAGGCGGCCGTCGTTCCCGACGACTACAGTCTCGTGCTGCGTACACTGGGCCTTTATCCGCTCACGCGCATCCCGTTCGCGGCCGGCGTGCGCGCGTTCGAGCGCAGCGTCGCGGCGACCTTCGCTGCGGGAGCCGACGCGTTGCCGATGCTCGGCGAGCTGGAGCGCTACGCGCCGCCGCATGCTGCCGTGCCGTCACGCGACGAGCTCGCGCGGCAAGTGCGCGCAGCGGCCGGCAATCCGCTGGCGATCCCGTATCTGGATGCCGCTGGCCTCGAAGCGCTCGCACGCGCTCACGCGCCGGTGTTCGAGATCGATGCCTTCGGCGACGACGACCGCATCGGCGAGCCGTACTGGCCGGCGCACGGACCGGCACGCATCGACACCGCGCGCGCCGTCGTGTTCTATCGCCAGGCGCACACGCGGGCGGGAGGGCAGGTGCTGCTGCAGCTCGTCTATACGGCGTGGTTCCCGGCGCGCCCACGACAGGGGCACATCGATCTGCTGGCCGGCCATCTCGATGCGCTGGTGTGGCGCGTCACGCTCGCGCCCGACGGCGAGCCGCTGCTGTACGACTCGATGCACGCCTGCGGTTGCTACCATTTTTTCTTTCCGACGCCGCGGGTGCGTGCGCGGCCGGCACCACGCACGCTCGACGAGTGGCTGTTCGTGCCGCACGAGCTGCGCCGACCGGCCGAGCGCGAACGCGTCGTGCTGCGCGTGGCGAGCCGCACGCATTACCTGCAGGCGGTGCGCTTCGCAGCGGCGGCTGGGACCGCCGCGCGCGCTTACGCGCTGCGCGAGGCCGACGTGCTGCGCAGCCTGGCCGCGCCGGGCGGGCGGCGCAGCCTGTTCGGCGCCGACGGCCTGGTCGCCGGCAGCGAGCGGCTCGAGCGCTTCGTGTTCTGGCCGATGGGGATCAGGAGCGCCGGCGCGATGCGCCAGTGGGGACGGCATGCCACCGCCTTCGTCGGGCGGCGCCATTTCGACGACCCGCTCCTGCTCGACGTGCGCTTCGAGATCCTCGTGCCGGCGCTCGATCCGGCCGCATTGCCATGATTCGGGCGCACCGCGCCGCGCCACCTACGGCGGCGCTCCGATTGCGGGCGCGGTGCACGGTCATGGCGGCGGCGGCGGACGATGCACCTACTTGCGGAAGCTGCTGAACACGTAGTCGCGCTCGGCCTGCGAGGTGTGGCATTCGAAGCACGCGGTGGCGGCCGCGTCGCCGACCGCGCGCTCGGTCATCGAATCGCCCTTGAAGCCTTCGAAACCCCAGCCGCCGGTGTCGGCGTAGGCTGCCGCGTCCTTGACCATCACGCCGACGATCTTGCGCGCGCCTTCCTGCACGGCGTTGTCGGCGTCGCGGGCTTCGAGCAGATCGAACACGATCACCGCGCCGTCCGGAAAACTGCCGGTCTCGTAGCCCTGCAGGGCCTGCTCGTTCGCGTAAAGGTGATGGATGCCGCCGAAAGCGTCGTACAGCGCATGACCGGGCTTGATCACCATGCTCTTGACGTGGGTCCAGTGTCGATAGCCTTCCGGGTACGGCACCGGTTCGGCGGCGAGGGCCGGCACTGCGAGGACTGCGGCGGCGAGCGGAATGAGGGAGCGGGGCAGGATGCGCATTTCGGACCTCCTGGATCGGTATCGGGCAAGATGCATCGTGTCGATGCACAATGCAGCCTAGAGTCGATGCAAGGGCTTGTCAAGAAATGCATCGAGGCGATACATTGTCGCCATGGACGCGACGATTCCCCTGCTCGAACGCCTGGCCGCGCTGATCCAGCACGCGGTGCGCGAGGATGCCGCGCGCCACGGCCTGCTGCCCATTCACCTGCAGGTGCTCGCCTATCTGGGCGTCGCGAACCGCTACAGCGACCTGCCGATCGCGGTCGCCGAGTATTTCGGCATCACGCGCGGCACCGTGTCGCAAACGCTGGCGGTGCTCGAGCGGCGTGGCCTGATCAGCAAGCGGCCCGATGCGCGTCACGGCAAGCGCATCCATCTCGAGCTCACGTCGGCCGGCCGTACGGTATTGGCCGGCAGTTGGCCGGAGCGGCTGGATGCCGCGCTGACCGCTTCCGGTGTGTCGGGCGCGGGCCTCGACGACAGCCTGCGGGCCTTGCTCGCTGCGCTGCAGCACCTGAATCGCAACCAGGCCTTCGGCGTATGCCACCGCTGCGCGCATTTCCGGCGCGACGAAACCGGCTACCACTGCGGCCTCACCGGCGAGCCGCTCGAGCCGGAGCAGACCGACAAGGTGTGCCGCGAGTGGACGGCGCCGGCGGGCGATGGGCGGTGCGTCGCGACCGGAGCGTAGCATGACCGCGCAACACCGCGCATGTCCCGGGCAGCACGGCGCCGGGCGCGCGCGCGCGGCGTCCTCGCACGCATGTGCGAGGCGGTGCATCCGCGCGCGCGCTCAGCACACGTAGCGGAACAGACGCCGGTCCCACAGCGCCGCGGCGAGCAGCGCCGCGAACGCCGCCGCCTCGATCCGCCAGTCATAGGCGACGAGCAGCGTGTAGGCGATCACGAGCGCCGCCGCGGCGGCGAGCAGCGGCGGGCCGAGGTGTCGATGCGCGCGCGCGTTCCAGCCCAGCGCGAGCGGCACCAGCGCGGCGAAAGCGACGATCGCCCCCGCCCAGGCACCGGGCGGAATCGGCAGCACAATCCCGGCGGTACCCAGCAACGCGACCAGCGCGAGCACGCCGTAGCACGCCGTCAGCGCGCCGGTGGTCGCGACCAGCCCCAGCGCGCCGTGCTGGACGGCGCGGCGCCACAGGGTGGCGGGGTGAACGCGTCGCAGCCGCTCGGCGAGTGCGCGGCCTGCGTCGGCGGCCGGCTTGCGCATCGACAGCTCGACCGCGTGGGCATCGAGCGCCTTCGCGATCGCGCGGGTCTCGGCGCTGGTGCTGCCCGAGAAGTAGTCGAAGCGCCGCGCGATGGTGACGTCGACGAAGCCGGCGGCGCGAAAGAGGTCGAGATAGTCTTCCTCGACGACCGCACCGACGACGCATTCGGCCCACAGCTCGGGGTTGCTGCGCGAGGCCTTGCTGACCACGCGCGCGATGACGACGTCGGCGATCTGCACGCGCCCGCCGGGACGCAGCACGCGATGGACCTCGGCCACGGCCGCGCGCTTGTCCGGCACGAGGTTGAGCACGCCGTTGCTCGTGACGACGTCGACGCTGGCGTCGGGCAGCGGCAGTGCCTCGGCGCTGCCCTCGATCGCGACGACGTTGCCGGCCCCGAGCGCCTCGGCATTGCGGCGCAGCTTGCAGCTCATCTCCGGCGTCAGGTCGAGCGCATAGACCCGCCCGCGCGGTCCGGCCAGACGGGCCGCGATGAGGCTGTCGGTGCCCGAGCCGGCGCCGAGGTCGAGCACGTGGTCGCCGCGGCGGATCGCCCCGGCGCGAAACGGAAAGCCCACGCCGGCGAACGATTCCAGCGCGGCCTCGGGCAGTCCGGCGAGCCAGTCGTCGGGGTAGCCGACGAAGCGACAGGCCTCCGGCCCGGTCGGGAAGTGAAAGCGCGTGTCGGGCGCGGTCGCGACGTCGCGGTACATGCGGCGTACCGCGCCGACGATTTGTTCCTTGCGCAGACCCAGGGTGGCAACCATGTGCGCCTCCGTGCCGGTGCGTCAGAAGGTGTCGAGCAGCCCCTTGAGGCGGCGCGCGAGCGCCTCCGAGGGCTTCTCGACCCCGAGTTCCTGCAGACGGCCGCGCAGCGCGCATTCGAACTGCGCGCGCGTGTAGCAGCCGCGGCAGTGTTCGAGGTGGCGGTCGATGCGCGCGCGCGTGGCGGCGTCGATCTCGCCGTCCAGATAGGCGAGCAGCTGGGCGACCACGGCTGCGCAGTCGATGTCGTGTCGGTCAGTCATGGGGCGGCTCCCGGGCGGGGGTATCGTGCACCAGTCCGGCGGCGAGCGCCTGCTCCCACAGCGCGCGCTGCAGCGCCGAGCGCGCCCGGTTCAGGCGCGAGCGCACCGTGCCCACCGGCACGGCGAGGGTCTCGGCGGCCTCCGCGTACGAATAGCCTTGCAGCTCGACGAGGATCACGACGAGCCGGTAATGCTCGGGCAGCGCATCGAGCGCGGCGTCGAGGTCTTCGCGCAGCAGCTTGTGGAGCAACTCCTGCTCGGGGTTGCCCCACCACAGCAGGAAGGGCTGATACAGCCGGTCGAACAGCGAGAACGGTTCGAAGCCTTCGTCGCCGTCGGCCTCGTGCGCGTCGTCCGCACGCGCGTCGAGCGACGCCTCGCGGACGCGCCGGCACTGGCTGAAGAAGGCGTTCGTCAGGATGCGCAGGATCCACTTCTCGAAGCAGGCGCGATCGTGGAGCTGATGCCGGCACGCCCATGCCTTCACGACCGCCTCGGACACCAGATCCTCGGCGTCGGCGCGATTGCGCGCGAGGCGCAGCGCCGTGCCGTACAGACGGTCGGTGAGCCGCTCGATCTGCGCGCAGAAGAAGGCGCGATCATCGGCCGCGGACGCGGGAGCGCTGCCCGCCGGCGCCAGCGCGGCGCTCGCCGCGACGCCGGGCGGGCCACAGGATCCGGCGTCGCCGGGCCGCTCGCTCGTCATCGCTCATGCCTTCACGGCGAGCACCGAGATGCTCTTGACCCCGTACTTGCGGCAGGCGGCGCGTGCATTGTCGGAGATGAACTGGTACGCCGGGTTGTCGCGCAGCGTCTGTACGCGCAGGCCGGCGGCTTCGATCTGCGCGCGGTAGTGGTCCTGCTGCGCGGCGCCGCCGATGCAGGCGGCCCACAGGGTCGGATTGCAGACGATGCCCTCGGGCAGCGCCACCTCGGTGACGATGTCCGAAATCGCCAGCCGTCCGCCGCGCCGCAGCAGGCGGGCCGCCTCGCGAAACACCTGCGCCTTGTCGGCCGACAGGTTGATGACGCCGTTGCTGATCACGACGTCGACCGCCTCGTCCGGCCACGGCACCGCCTCGATGTAGCCTTTCACGTACGCCACGTTCGCGAATCCGTGCGCATCGCGCAGGCGCTCGGCCTTGCTGCGCTGCGCGTCGGTCATGTCGACGCCGATCACGCGGCCGGCCGGGCCGACCGCGAGCGCGGCGACGAAGCTGTCCATGCCCGAGCCGCTGCCGAGGTCGAGCACCGTCTCGCCCGGCGCCAGCGCGGCGAGGTCGAAGTGGTGGCCGACGCCGGCGAACGACGCGATCGCGTCGGCCGGGACGCGGTCGAGCGCGTCGGCGGCATAGCCGAGCCGCTCGGCGAGCGCCCGGCCCATCTCGAAGTGGAACTCGTGGTCGGGATGCTCGGCGACCTCCTGGTACATCGTCTTGACCTTGAATTCGAGCTCCTTCGGGTCGAAAAGCGTTGTGGTGGTCATGCATGCCTCCTTGAAGAACTTGGCTGGCATTGCGGGCGCGGCTGCGCCCGCGTGCCTTCGTCATTCATGGAACACGGTGTCTTCGAGCGGCTTCCAGCCCGCCGTCGCGACGACCAGCAGCACGATATCCTCGTCGCTGTCCTTCTCGAATGCGTGCTTGAGCCCGCGTGGCAGGTTCAGGATGTCGCCCGGGGCCACCGGCCGCGTCTCGATCTCGCCGGCCGCATTCTCGAGCCGGGCCGTGCCGCGGCCGCGCGCGACGTAGACGATATGATCCTCCTGGTCGTGGTGGTGCAGGCGGATGCGGCTCATCACCAGCACCTGCAGCTCGCTGTCGCCGGCCTGTGAGCGGGCGATCACCTTGGCCGTCGGGCCGCCCGCCTCGAGCGGGTTGTCGGCGACGATGCCGTCGAGCTGGCTCACGACGATCTGGGGCGGTTCGGCGGCTGCCGCAGTCGTCGCGAAGAGCGGGGCGGCTGCCAGCAGCGCGGATCCTAGCAGGGCATGTCGGAATTTCATGGTCTGGTCCTCCGTTGGGGATCCTCCCTGTTTTTGCCGGAAGGACGCGCGAGCCACCGACAAGGTTCCAGGCGGCGCCGGCCCGGTGTCGTTCGCGCTCTCGCGCACACCGAACCGCAACGGTCGCCGGGCCGCCGAATGGAAGTGCGCTGCATCCGCGCGCGTGGTGAGCTTCGGGTGATTTCGAGCGGGCTGTCCTCGAGACGCGGCGCGGATCCCCCGCGGCCGCTGGTCTTGCGTGCGTCTCAGCAGGTCGTTCCAGTACCGTCCTCGGCTCCGGCTGCGCTCGGACCGGGTTCATGCAGCGCGGCAATCAATGGACAAGAAACGTTGCCTTGCCGTGTTCGGCATTGCGCGACCAGCTTGGCCAGTGCCGCTTCGATTCGTGCGAGCTCGGCGAGGCGCACGCGTACGTCGGCCAGTCGGAGCGAGGCCAGCTTCGCGGCCTCGCCGCAATGCGTGCCATCCTCGAGCTTCAGGAGCCCGCCGACCTCGTCCAGGCTGAACCCCAGCCGCTGCGCCGCCTTGATGAACCTGACGCGCACGACGTCGGCGCTGCCGTAGCGACGGATGCCGCCGCAGGGCCGCGCCGGTGTCGGCAGCAGCCGCCTGCGCTGGTAGAAGCGGATGGTCTCGACGCTGACGCCGGCAGCCTTGGCGAGGGCACCGATGGTCAGGTTCTCCGAGGGTCTCTCCATCGCGCTTGACTCCGTAGTCGACTACGGAACTAACCTTAGTGCATCGAGCGACGGCCTGAAAGGAGATGCTCGTGCCGCAACCCAAGAACGGCCGTGGCGCATGAAGGAACAGATCATGGACAAGCATGCGAAGCTGATGCGAATCGGCATCGGCGGCTCCGCCGTCACCGCAGTGTGCTGTTTTACCCCGCTGCTGGCCGCGTCGCTCGCCGCGTTCGGCGCCGCCGCATGGGTCGGCTATCTCGACTACGTGCTGTTCCCGATGCTGGCGACGTTTCTCGGCATCACCGCTTACGCTTGGCAAAAGCGTCGTCAGGCCCAGGCCTGTCGCACGCTCGACGGCGAGGGCGGAAAACGATGATCGAGCTCGAGTTCGACGGCACGGCCCGCGCGTCGCGCACCGTCCCGGTTCGCGACGCGCGGCTCGAAATGCCCCGCTCCGGACGCGACGACGCGCGCCCGCGGATCGCCGTCATCGGCAGCGGCGCGGCGGCGATGGCGGCGGCGCTGAAGGCTGCCGAGAATGGCGCGCAGGTCACGCTGATCGAGCGCGGCACGCTCGGCGGCACCTGCGTCAATGTCGGCTGCGTCCCTTCCAAGATCATGATCCGCGCCGCCCACGTCGCCCATTTGCGCCGCGAGAGCCCGTTCGACGGCGGCATCGCGGCGAGCGCGCCGGCGATCGACCGCGCACGGCTGCTGGCCCTGCAGCAGGCGCGCGTCGAGGCGCTGCGCCACGCGAAGTACGAGGACATGCTGGCGGGCAATCCAGCCGTCACCGTGCTGCGCGGTGAAGCCCGCTTCCGCGACGGCAACCGCCTCGTCGTGCGGCTGAACGACGGCGGCGGCGAGCGAGAGGTGGCATTCGACCGCTGCCTGGTCGCCACCGGCGCCTGCCCGGCCATACCGCCCATTCCCGGTCTCGCGGAAACGCCGTTCTGGACCTCGGCCGACGCGCTCGCGAGCGAGACGATTCCGCCCCGGCTTGCGGTGATCGGCTCGTCGGCGGTCGCGGTCGAGCTGGCGCAAGCCTTTGCCCGGCTCGGGAGCCGGGTCACGATGCTGGCGCGCCACAGGCTGCTGGGTCGCGAGGACCCGGCCATCGGCGAAGCCGTGACGGCCGCTTTCCGCGCCGAGGGCATCGCCGTGCTGGCGCGCACGCAGGCGCGCCGGGTCACCTATGCCGGCGGCGAGTTCGTGCTTACGGTCGGACAGGATACGTTGTGCGCCGACAAGCTGCTCGTCGCCACCGGCCGCGCCCCGAATACCCGCGACCTGAACCTCGACGCGGCGGGCGTTGCGGTGAGCGCGCAAGGCGCCATCGTCGTCGACCGGGCGATGCAGACCAGCGCCCCCGCGATCTACGCCGCCGGCGATTGCACCGACCAGCCGCAGCGGGTCTACGTCGCGGCGGCCGCCGGCACGCGCGCCGCGATCAACATGACCGGTGGCAAGGCCCGGCTCGACCTGCGGGTGATGCCGGCCGTGGTGTTCACCGACCCGCAGGTCGCCACCGTCGGGCTCTCGGAGGCCGAGGCGCAGCGCGAGGGCATCGAGACCGACAGCCGCACGCTGCCGCTCGACGCCGTGCCGCGGGCGCTCGCGAACTTCGACACGCGCGGCTTCATCAAGCTGGTCGCGCAAGCCGGCACGGGGCGGCTGATCGGCGTGCAGGCGGTGGCCCCCGAGGCGGGCGAGCTGATCCAGGCGGCGGCGCTGGCGATCCGCCACCGGATGAGCGTACAGGAGCTGGCCGACCAGTTGTTCCCGTATCTGACGATGGTCGAGGGCTTGAAGCTTGCCGCGCAGGCGTTCGTTACGGATGTCGGGCGGCTGTCCTGCTGCGCCGGATAGCGCGCGCGGCGCGTGCCGCCGGCGCACGGGGCTCGACCGCGTGTCGTGGTCCGGGGGCAGCTTGGAGGGAATGTCTTCTTCTTCGGGAGCACGAGATGAGGAATGTGAAAACGACAGCCTGCCGCTTCGCCGTCGCGACGCTTTTCGCGCTGGCCGCCTCTGCGGCGCCGGCTCAGCAAGCCTACCGGATTCACGTCGACGGCCTCGCGTGCCCGTTCTGCGCCTACGGCATCGAGAAGAAGCTCGCCGCGATCGAAGGCGTCGAGCGCGTCGACACCGATATCGCCAGCGGCACCGTGTCGGTGACGATGGCCAAGGGCGCAACGCTCGACGAGGCGATCGCCGATCAGGCGGTGCGTGCGGCAGGCTTCAGCCTTCGACGCTTCGAAGCGCTCGAGGGCGCCGGCGCGGAGGCGATCGGAGGGCGGGCCAGATGAGCGCGCCGATCACGGCGGCGCTGGCCACATGCTGCCTGTGCAGTGCCAGCGCGTGGGGCGCGCCGATCACGTTCAACACGGCGCTGCCGGTGCAGACGGGCGGCTGGGTGCTGCGCGAGCAGGCCATCGGACTGAAGCTCGCCGACGACCCGACCGCGGCGCGGCGCGACCTGCGCGTCGCCGGGGTGGTGTCGGTGCTGGGCTACGGCGTGACGCGCGATTTCGCGCTGTTCGGCATGCTGCCGTGGTTCGACAAGCGGCTCGACAGGCGCGCGGGCGCGGACGGGGTGCGCCGGCGCGGCCGCGGTCTCGGCGATCTCACGGTGCTGGGGCGTCTTACCGCGTACGAGCACAATGCGCCGGGGCAGACCGTGCGCGTCGCGCCGTTCGCCGGCATCAAGGCGCCGACCGGACGCAGCCGGGTGCGTGATCGCCACGGCGTCCTGCCGCCGCCGCTGCAGCCCGGCTCGGGTGCATGGGACATGCTCGGCGGGGTGGTCGCGACCTGGCAGACGCTGGCGGTGCAGTTCGACGGCCAGCTGAGCTACCTCGCGCACGGCAAGGCGCACGGGCGGCGCGCCGGCCATGTCGCGCGTCTGGACGGTTCGGTGCAATACCGCCTGTGGCCGCGCGAGCTGTCCGCGGGCGTGCCGGCCTTCGTCTATGGCGTGCTCGAGGCCAATCTCGTGCATGCGGCGCGCGACCGTGCCGGCGGCCGCCGTGACCCGGATTCGGGCGGCACGACGCTGTTCCTGTCGCCCGGCCTGCAATACGTCACGAAGAGATGGATCGTCGAGGCGGGCGTGCAGATTCCGGTGGCCCAGCGCCTCAACGGCAACGCGCTCGGCCACGACTACGGCGTGACCGCCGGCTTCCGTGTCAATTTCTGAGCCGTGTGAGCGATGAAGCCGCGGCGCCTGATCAGGTTCGGCGGTGGCGTGCTGATCGTGCTCGCGGCGCTGCTCGTCGCCGGGTGGCTCGCATTCGTGCCGTCGGCCAGGGAGCCCGCATACGTATTCGTCGGCGCCTGGGGCGAGCGCGGCCGCGGACCCGGACAGTTCGACGACCCGACCGGCATTGCGGTGGTCGGTGACGAGGTCTTCGTCGCCGACTCGCGCAATGGCCGCATTCAGGTCTTCGACCGGGAGGGGCGCTTCAGGCGCGCGTTCGGCACACCGGGCAGCGCGCCGGGCGAGCTCGGCCGGCCGATGAACCTGACCGTGCACGACGGGCGGCTCTTTGTCGCCGAGTACTTCAACGACCGTATCCAGGTGTTCGGGCTCCATGGCACGCCACTCGCCCTGATCGGGCGGAGGGGCAGCGGCCCCGGCGAGTTCGACGCGCCGGGCGGGGTGGCGGTCGCGCCCGACGGCGCGCTGTTCGTCGCGGACTTCTACAACCAGCGCGTCCAGCAGCTCGACGCGGACGGGGGCTTCGTGCGCCAGTGGGGCGCGACCCGCGAGATCGGCATCCGCGCGGGCCGCTTCAACTATCCGACCGACGTCGCGCGCGCTGCGGACGGCACGCTCTTCGTCGCCGACGGCTACAACGACCGCATCCAGGCCTTTAGCGCCGACGGCGCCTTCTCGCACAAGTGGGGCGGCCCGTTTGCGATGAACGTCTTCGGGTCGTTCAATGGCTGGTTCGCGACGGTCACGAGCGTCGTCGTCGACGCCGACGGAAACGTGCTCGCCGCGGATTTCTACAATCACCGCATCCAGAAGTTCGCCGCCGACGGAACATTCCTGACGCGTTTCGGGACCAAGGGAAGCGGGCCGGGCGAGCTCTTGTATCCGATCGCCGCGGCCGCCGGCGACGACGGCACGGTGTTCGTCGTCGATTTCGGCAATCACCGGATCACGCGCTGGCGCCCGGCGCGGCGCTGAGCGCGCCGACTGCATCGAGAGATCGCAAATACCCGCATGCGCACTTTGAAGCAACTCGTCGTCCTGCTGCTGATCGTCGCGCTTCCCGTGTATGCGTGGGCAGGCCTGGACTTGCCGGCCGTCTGCGCGATGCAGAGCACGCCGGCAGCCGGGCTGACCGGTAGCGGGCCGCCGTGTTGCAGCAGGGCGGACACCGCTGCCGACGATGCACAGGCGCAGTCCGGCGACCCGCTGCGCTGTAAAGCGGGCCAGCAGTGCAAGACCGTCAACATTCATCTCCTGCTGCCTGCGGGCACGCCGCTGCCCGACGCGCCGTCCGGCGACGGGATCGCAGTGGCCACAGCATCGCGCGTGCCATCCGGCGATCCGGCCGGGCCGTGGCGGCCTCCAAGACTCTCCTGAACGCGACCTTGGCGCGGCGGCGTCGGCCGTCCGCCTGCGCCGTCGGAGCCGGAACCCGCCGCTTGGCACGCGAGCGCGCGGCAAACCTTCCGGCACCCGATCGCAGCAACTGCAGCGCGGTTTGCGATTTGTTCACATTTCAGGAGTCGATTCATGAGCGTTCTACCATCCGCCTTCGTCGTGCGCCTGCTCGGCGCGTTCGCCGCACTGGTGTGGCTGGCGGCCGGCACTGCGCAGGCCGGCGTCACGCTGACCCACGTCCATGGCCTGGCCTGGAGCGGCGACGGCGCCCGCCTGTACGTGCCGAGCCACCACGGCCTTGCGATCTACGAGGCCGGCCGCTGGGCCAAGGCGCCCGGCCCCGAGCACGACTACATGGGCTTCACCGCGACCCGCGAGCGCTTCTACAGCAGCGGCCATCCGGCGCCGCGCTCCGGGCTCGCGAACCCGTTCGGGCTGATCCGCAGCGACGACGGCGGCAAGACCTGGACGAAGCTCGGCCTCGAAGGCGAGGCCGATTTTCACCTGCTTGCCGCCGGTTTCGAGACCCACGCCGTGTATGTGTTCAACGCGGTGCCGAACTCGCGCATGAAATCGGTGGGCATCTACCATACCCGCAATGACGGCTTCGCGTGGAAGCCGGCGGCCGGCGTGGGCCTCACCGGCGAGCCGGCGAGTCTCGCCGTGCATCCGACCGACCCGGCCGTCGTCGCGATGGGCACGGGCGATGGCCTGTTCGTGTCCGACGATGCGGCGGAGCGCTTTCGCCGCGTCGCGGATGGGCAGACCCTCGCGGTGTTCTTCGATCTCGACGCCAGACACCTGTGGTATTCGGGCTACGACGGCACGGCGAGCTTGCACCGCCTCGACCGCTCGAGCGGCGCGGCGGTCGAGGTGGCGCTGCCGCCGCTTGCCGGCGATGCGGTCGCGTACATCGCTCAGAACCCCGCGAGCCGCAACGAATACGCGGTCGCGACGTTCAAGCGCAACGTCTTCGTGAGCCGGGACGGCGGCGCGACGTGGGTCGCGATCGCCCGTGACGGGCGCGGCCTCGAGCACTGAAGCGAAGCGCACGGGAGAACGTCATGAATACCGATACCCGCAAGCCATCTCCGTCTGCCACAAACGCAGCGGCGGAGCCCCGAAGGCGGCGCTGGACCTACCTGGTGCCGATCGCGGTGTTCGCCGTGCTCGTCGTCGTGTTCGCGATCGGGTTGACGCTCAAGCCCCGCGAGCTGCCGTCGCCGCTGATCGGCAAGGCGGTGCCCGAGTTCGCGCTGCCGCCGGTCGAGGGCAGAAACCTCGGCCTGTCGAGCGCCGACGTCGTGAACGGCGAGGTCTCGCTGGTCAATTTCTTCGCGTCCTGGTGCGTCGCATGCCGTGTCGAGCACCCGGTGTTCGTCGATCTGCAGGCGCGCGGGGTGGTGCCGATCTACGGCATCAACTACAAGGACCCGCCCGAGGACGCGGCACGCTGGCTCGCGCAATATGGCGATCCCTACACCCGCAGCGGCGCCGATGTGGACGGGCGCGTGGGCATCGAGTGGGGCGTGTATGGCATGCCGGAGACCTTTCTGATCGGCGCGGACGGGCGCATCGCGTACAAGCACATCGGCGCGATCTCGCCCGAGTTCGCGCGCGACACGCTGGAGCCGATGATCGAGCGGCTGCGCGCGACCGGAAAGCTGTGAACGCCCGCATTGCCCAGACCCGTGAGGGCCGCCGCGCGACGGCGCGCGTCGCTGCGTTGGCGCGCACGCACCGCCCGAACGGTGCCGCCGCGCGGCGAATCGATGCGATAGGCACGGCGCCCGGCGGTGCCGCGCCAAGGAGGATTCGACATGTGGACCAGACGGAATGTGCTGAAGTCGCTGGGCGCCGGCGCTGCCACGGTCTCTGTCCCGTGGACGGTGCAGCGGGTGCTGGCGGAGGCTGCGCCCGATCTCGTGCTGCGGTTGACTGCCGCGGCGGACAGCGCGCGAATCTGGCCGGGCGCCGAGACTGCCGTGCTGCGGTACGCCGGTGAGGTGGTGCGCGGCCGTGCCGGCGCGCTGCGCCCGTCGGCGTCCTATCTCGGCCCCACCCTGGAGCTGCGCCGCGGCGAGCGGGTGCGCGTCGAGTTTCACAACGACCTCGACGAACCCAGCGTCATCCACTGGCACGGCATGCTCGTTCCCGAAGAGGCCGACGGGCATCCGCGCTTCGCGATCGGCCCGGGTGGGCAGTATCGCTACGAATTCACGGTGCGCAATCCCGCCGGCACCTATCTTTACCACCCGCATCCGCACGGCCGGACCGGTGCCCAGGTCTACCGCGGCCTGGCCGGGCTGCTGATCGTGCGCGAAGCCGAGGAAGCGCAGTGGGGCCTGCCCGGCATCGAGCAGGAGCTGAGTCTGGTGCTGCAGGATCGGCGCGCGCGTGACGGCGCCCGGCTGGCGTACGCGCCGACCATGATGGACGCGATGAACGGCGTGCTCGGCGATACGGTGCTGGTCAATGGCCTGTCCGACGCCGCGTTCGCGGTTTCGCGGCGGCCGTGGCGGCTGCGGCTTGCGAACGTGTCGAATGCGCGCATCTACAAGCTGGCGTGGTCGGACGGCCGGCCGATGCAGGTGATCGCCACCGACAATGGCGTGTTGTCGGCCGAGGACGGGGTGCAGGAACGGCCCTACGTCGTGCTCGCGCCGTTCGAGCGCATCGAGCTCGTCGAGGACTTCGGCACGCGGTCGGGGGGCACCGAAGTGGCGCTGATCAGCCGCGCCTATGGCGGGATCGCGATGATGGAGATGATGTCCGACATGATGGGCCGCGGCGACCGCTCCGGCGGCATGATGGGCGGGATGATGGACCGCATGATGGGCGGCATGATGGGCGCGATGATGACGGGTCCTGCGCAGGGCGACGAGCTGCCGCTCGCGCGCTTTCGCATCGAGGACGGACCACGCACCGCCGGCCGGGCGCCGGTCCTGCCTTCGCGGCGGCCGTGGAATCCGCAGCCGCGCCACGAGCTGCATACGCGCCTCGCCTTTCGGCACATGCGCGGTTTGCTGAACGGACGGCGCTTCGAGATGGGCGCCGTGGCGGCCGACGAGCGCCTGCCGCTCGGCGAGGCGACGCTGTGGACCTTCGCGAACGACGGGCCCGGCATGGCGATGCCGCATCCGATGCACATTCACGGCGTGCGCTTTCGGGTCGTCGAGCGCCGCGGCGGCGACGTGCCGGCGGCGCTGCGCGACGGGCTGGTCGATGCCGGCTTCAAGGACACCTTTCTGATCTTTGCCGGCGAGACCGTGCGGGTCTTGCTCGCTCCGAGCGAGCCGGGCCTGTTCATGTATCACTGCCACAACCTCGAGCACGAGGACGGGGGCATGATGCGCAATTGCCGGTTCGGCACGTCGGCGACGGCGGGGCCCACATGAACGCGATGCGAGCGCGCGAACCCGTTGCCGCCGCGACGCTGCGCGTGCTCGGCGCGTGGCTGCTCGTCTCGGTCGGCCTGCACCTCGTCTGGGAGATCGGCCATTCGCCCTTGTATACGCTGTGGAACGAGTCGGAGCCGGCCTACATCGCATGGGCAGTGGTCCATTGCACCGTCGGCGACGGGCTCATCGCGCTGGGCACGTACGCGGTCGCAAGCGCTGCGGCCGGTACGATCGCTTGGCCGTGGCGCGTTCCGCTGCGCGGCCTCGTGGTGCTGTGGGGAGGCGGCCTCGCGTGGACTGCGTTCAGCGAGTGGCGCCATGTCCAGGTGCTCGGGTCGTGGACCTACACCGACGCGATGCCGACCCTGGCCGGCATCGGGTTCGCCCCGCTTGCCCAGTGGGTCGTCGTGCCGGCGCTCGCGCTGTGGGGGCTGTGCAAGTGGAATCCGGCGCGATATTAGCGCGAGCCTCAGGACGTGTCGCACCCCCCGGCCGCCGACGGATTCGCGACACGTCGACCGAGGACGAGGCCATGATGGAATGGTCGATGCTCGGCCTCGCAACGGCCTTTGCGGCCGCAATGGCGTCGGTTCGGTCGCCGTGCCGCCGCGAGTGGTCGTGATCGTCAGGCGAGACTCAGCGCAGCGCGCGGGCCTTGCGATCGATCTCGATCTGATAAGCACGCTCGCGATCCGGCCAGGTGCTCTTGATGTAGGCGAGCACCGCGCGGATCTCCTGGTCGGTCAGCGTGTCGCCGAAGGCCGGCATGTCGCTCTCGTAGCCGGGCGGTGCGTACTTGCCCGGTATGAGCCCGTATTTCGTGATGCCGAATAGTATGTCGTCGGGATGGTGCCAGGTGTGGCCGCTGGCGTCATGCGGAGGCGCCGGCATGCGTCCGTTCGGCCGCCGTTCACGCCAGCGTGGCTGCCCCTCGAGGTTCGCGCCGTGGCACGCGGCGCAGTGGCTTGCGTAGACCCCTTGGCCGACCGCGACCAGCCCCGCGTCGGTCGGATCGATGGCCATCGGCGCATTCCAAAGCGCATACGCGATTGCACCGATCAGTACGGCCACCGAAGCCGCAAGCAGACCATGAAAAAAGCGTTGGGAGTGTTCCGCCTTCATGATTTTGTCATCCATGATGCGAACGTGCGAGATCGTCGGCGATGCCGGCGGAGCGCGCAAAGGCGCACAGACGCAGCCGCCCGCGGCGGTCGCTGACGCCGGATTTGTCCCTGCGCCCCGGTCGAGGGCTTGCGACCGCGGAGCTTACCGCGACGTTGGTTACTGCGCCGTCCAGCCGCCATCCATCGACAACATCGTGCCGGTGATCGACGCCGCGCCGTCGCCGGTCAGGAACAGCGCGAGGGCGGCGACCTGTTCGACGGTCACGAACTGCTTGGTCGGCTGGGCGGCGAGGAGCACGTCGCGGACCACTTGTTCCTCGGTGATGCCGCGCGCGCGCGCGGTGTCGCTGAGCTGGCGCTCGACCAGCGGCGTCCAGACGTAGCCCGGGCAGATCCCGTTGACCGTGATGCCGGACTGCGCGACTTCGAGCGCCACCGTCTTGGTCAGCCCGGCGAGCCCATGCTTGGCCGCCACGTAGGCCGACTTGTACGGCGAGGCGACGAGCGCGTGGGCCGACGCGATCTGGACGATGCGGCCCCACTTGTTGCGCTTCATCGCCGGCAGCGCGAGGCGGGTGGTGTGGAACGCCGCCGACAGGTTGATCGCGATGATCGCGTCCCACTTGGCGACCGGAAACTCGTCCACGGGCGCCACGTGCTGGATGCCGGCATTGTTCACGAGGATGTCGATGTCGCCGCAGGCGTCGGCGATTTCGGCGAACATCGCCTCGATCGCGTCGGGCCGGCTGACGTCGGCGGCGATGTAGCGCGCCTGCGCGCCGCTTTCCCGTGCGATGCGCTCGCGCGTCGGCTCGAACGCCGCCGGATCATCGATGCCGTTGAGCACCACGTTCGCGCCGGCGTGCGCAAGCGCCTCGGCGACACCCAAGCCGATGCCGCTGGTCGATCCGGTCACGAGAGCCGTCTTGCCTGCAAGCGTCATGGTCACTTCCTCCTGGAGTCTGTTCGAACGGATTTGCGGTGGATGCGCGGGGTGCCTGCGCGGCCCGCGGTCGAACCGCAGGCACGCGCGCATCCGCACTCGAACGGGAATCGTACGTGAAAACCCCGTTGCTGAACGGACTAGAATCGAACAAGGCGCTGCCGTGCCCGGATGGTCCGGGTGCGGACAGCGCTTGCGCGAGGTCCTTCATGCACGCAATGGGTGAACCGCTTGCGACCGACTCCGGCGCAGCACGGGCGTCGATTGCCGACGCCGGCGGGCGAGGCGCTGAACCGCTCGCATGACGCTGTCCGCACTTCAGGTCGCCGCGGTCGTGCTCGGCTGGACGCTCTACGCGCTGATCCATTCGCTGCTCGCGTCGCTCACGGTCAAGCGCTGGGTCGCGAGCCGCTGGCCGGCCGCGCTGCGCGCTTATCGCCTTGCGTTCAACCTGCTGTCGTTGCTGCTGCTGTTGCCGCTGCTGGCCGCGCTCGCCGCCTGGCGCGGGCCGCTGCTGTGGGCATGGTCCGGGGCGTGGGGCTGGGTGGCCGATGCCCTCGCGCTCGCCGCACTCGCCGGATTTCTGTGGTCGCTGCGCTACTACGACACGGGCGTCTTCAGCGGCCTCGCGCAGTGGCGCGAGCGGCGCACCGGGATCGACGACGGCGAGCGCTTCACGCTGTCGCCGCTGCATCGCTATGTGCGCCATCCCTGGTATTCGCTGGCTCTGGTCGTCGTGTGGACGCGCGACATGGACGAAGTGCGGCTGCTCAGCGCGATCTGCATCAGCCTGTACCTGTGGCTCGGTTCGCTGCTCGAGGAACGCAAGCTGCTGCTGCTTCACGGCGATGTGTACGCCCGCTATCGGCGCCGCGTCAATGGCCTGATTCCGTGGCCGGGACGGGTGCTCGATGCGGCCGAGGCGCGCCGGCT
>DAOMOP010000008.1:17156-30649 GCA_035444405.1 Rhodocyclaceae bacterium | reverse complement strand
GCGTGCCGGTGGTTATATCGGCTTTAGCGCGGATCGTGCCACCGACGCCCTTCGAACATCTCGTCGAGCGGCGTGTGGAACAAGTGATTGGCGTAGTTGCTGAGCGTCTTGACCGCGATCGCGAGCACGATCTCGAGGATGTGGCGCTCCTCGAAGCCCGCCGACAGAAAGGCGTCCACGTCCGCGCGTGTCGGCAGCCCGCGGCTCCTGACCATCGTCTGCGTGAAGCGCGCGAGGGCGGCGAGCCGCGCGTCGGCAATCGGCGCGTCGCCGCGGATCGCGTCGGTCACTTCGGGGGCCAGTCCGGACTTCATGTCGGCCAGCGCGGAGTGCGCCGACACGCAGTACTCGCAGCCGTTCTCGCGACTGATCACGAGAAACACCGCCTCCTGCTCGGGCGGGGTGAAGCCGGACTCGTTGCGAAAGGCGGCGTAGCCGTCGAGGTAGGTGTCGAGCAGGCCGGGCGAGTTGCTCATCACGGCGTACATGTTCGGAATGAAGCCTAGCCGGGCCTTGGCCTTCTCGAGTACCGCACGGGTGGCCGGGGCGGCCGTTTCGATGGACTGTGGCGGCAGCGTCAGCTGATATTCTGCTTGCATGAGTGCTCTCCTCGTGTTTATGGACCGAACGGTCCTGAAATGGCAAAAAAACTAAAGTGCGCCGAGCGCCACTTCGACGACTTCCTCGACGGCGGCCGGCGGCAGGCCGGCCTTGACCATCGTCCTGAGCCCGCTGATCGTGCTGACCATGTAGCGGGCGAGCACGGCGGCGTCGCGTTCGGCGGCGATCTCGCCTTCGGCCTGGGCGCGAACGACGGCGGCGCGAAAGACTTCGGCGAAGGCACCGGTGCCATCGGACACGAGTCGCGCAACGGCCGGGTCGCGGCCTGCGAACTCGGTCGCCGTGTTCATGATCAGGCAGCCCTTGGGGAGGCTGCCGTCAGCCGCCTCGCGCACCAGAGCCTGCAGTGACGCGCGCAGAAAAGCCTTGCCGGACGGGGCCTGTTCGAGCGCGCGCGTCATCCGCTCGACCTGGCGCTCGCGAAACGCTGCCAGGCACCGTTCGAACAACGCGTGCTTGCTGCCGAACGCCTGGTAGAAGCTGCTTCTCGAGATCCCCATCGCGCGCAGCAGATCGTTGAGCGAGGTGGCCTCGAAGCCCTGCCGCCAGAACACCTCCAGCGCGGCGAGGAGGGCTCGCCGGGGGTCGAATTCGAGGGGGCGTCCGTGGCTCATGGGCAAATTCTGAACCGATCGGTACAGAAGTCAAGCATTGTGCGCTCGCCGTGAATCGAACGTAAGGAATGGCCCCCGACCTGCGACTACCGAGTACCAGATGCGCACTGGACGACGTGAAGTTCCCGGACCGTATGAAGGAGAGACAACATGAAGGGCTCGACTCGCAACATGTTCACCGCTGCCGCTCTTGCATTGCTGCTGGCCCTGTTTGCCGGCGTCGCGCAGGCCGCTTCGGCTCACCCCTGGTGTGAACGCTACGGCAGTGGTGCTTCCGATGGGCAGGACGGGCGGCTCGTGGCCAGTCACATCGTCAGGGATGGGCAGGGTTGCATCATCGGACCGTGACCGGAACGGGCCGAACGACGGGCTCCGCTGCGGGGCCCTTTCGGGCTGCCTGTGGCGGTCGTTGCCTTGCAGCGTGGCGTCGCGAATCCCCGACGATCGAGATGAGACGTCTTGAAGCTCGTGCAAGACCTGCCGAGTTCGTGGCGCGGGCGGCGGAGTCGCAGAGGAGACGAAGGTTTTTCCGTCGCGTGCGCAGCGAATCGACCGTGGCGCGCCCCCGATGGCGTGCTGCGGTCCGCTACCAACTCAACCTGGATGGAGGTGTAACCATGAAACTCTTCAAATCTCTGCTGACCGCTGCTCTTGCGACAGCTTTCCTGGGGGGCGCCGTCGCGCCGGTGTTTGCGGAGCTTCCGAAGGAACCGAAAAACATCAGCGTGATGGACACGAACAACAATGGCCGAATCGAAAAGGACGAATTTCTCGCCTACATGAGCACGTCGTTCGACGAACTGGCGGGCGACAAGGGCTACTGCACCTTCGAGGAGGTCAAGCTCGGGTTCGAACGTCTCAATGAGATGATCGCTCCGTGAGTGGTGGGACGACCGGCGTACGCTCCGCGGCATGCGCCGGTCGCTTGATCGTGGCAGCACCGGGCCTTCATTGGCGCGGTGCGAATCCGAGGTGCATGATGGCTCGTCTCATCCGATTCGTCGTTCTTTCGCTGATCGCGGCCGCGTCGTTGCTGACGGCGTCAGTTCAGGCCGCTGTCGAGCCCGGCCGTCGTGCGCCGCAGCTCGACGTGCGCCTGATCGATGGTACGACCTTGTCGCGTGCCGAGCTGCGCAACAAGGTCGTGCTGACCGTGTTCTGGGCCACCTGGTGCCCGATCTGCATGCGCGAGCTTCCCGAATATCAGCAGCTTCGCGACAGGCATCAGGCGGCCGGACTGGAAGTGCTGGCCATATCGGTCGACGACGAGCCCGGCGTCGTGCGCGAGTATCTGCAGCGCAGCCGGCTGTCGATCCCGATCGCGATGCGCACATGGCAACTGAAGGCCGCGTGGGGGCCGGTGCAGGGCACGCCGCTGCTTTACCTGACCGACCGTGCCGGCGTGCTGCGGGTCCGACACCTCGGGGCCGTCGAGCTCGATGCGCTCGAACGGCAGATCGCCTCGCTGCTCGCCGAAGAGCCGCGGTCCGACGACGAAGCCGACGTGCGCGCGCCGGCACCGCCCGTCCTGCCGTGATCGGGTGAGCGCGCCGGGCCGAGCGACGGTCGCGGCCGGCCGAATCGCGGCCTCCCGCGTCAGAGCAGTCCGGACGCCATGCCGGCGCCGATGCCGAGCATCGCCGCGGCGACGATGCTGCGGACGGTGCGCAGCGTCACCTTTTGCAGCACCCGCTTGCCGACAACGGCCCCGACGAAGGCGCACAGCGTGCCGACCGTCACCGGGGCGAGCAGCGCTCGGGACTGTTCGACGAATCCGGCGAGCACGGTGGTGCCGTATACCGTCAGCCGCACCGCGTCGACGATGACCGCCGAGACGACACCGGTGGCGACGAACGCCTCCTTGGACAGCCCCGCCTTGAGCAGGAAAGCGGAACGCAGCGCGCCCTGATTGCCCGACAGCCCGCCGAAAAAGCCCGACAGCACGCCTCCCACGGGCAGCCAGCGCGCCGGCAAGGCCAGCCGCTGGAACGCGGGCGACAGCTCGAGAGCCGCGAAGATCACGATCAGCCCGCCGATGACGGCCTTGACGGCGGTCACCTCGAAGCTCGATTCACCGAGCGTGTAGCGCGCCAGCACGGGCAGCCGGTCGACGAGGCCGAGCGTCGCGGCGCCCCCCAGCGCGGCCACGGCTGCCGGCGCACTGAAGCGCGCGACCACCCGCCAATCGGCCTGGCGGGCCATCAGGCCGAACTTGAAGAGGTTGTTGGCGAAGTGCACCACCGCCGTGGCCGCGATCGCGAGCGGCACGGGGAAGAACAGCGCGAACACCGGCATCAGCACGGTTCCCAGTCCGAACCCCGAGAACAGCGTCAGTGCGGAGGTGAGCAGCGCGACGGCGCCGATCAATATGAGTTCCATCGCCCGGCCGTGCCGCTGAATCGAATTCCGTTATCGAATTTCGATTATTATCGGCGCATCCGACGTCGATCGACAAGGCGAACGACATGACCGCAGCTGCGCCGGCCGACCGCGGCCCCTGGCAGGTGTTTCTCGTTTTCCTGCGCCTCGGCCTGACCTCTTTCGGTGGGCCGATTGCGCATCTGGGCTACTTTCGCGACGAGTTCGTCACGCGGCGGGCGTGGCTGAGCGAGCGCAGCTATGCCGATCTGGTGGCGCTGTGCCAGTTCCTGCCGGGGCCTGCCAGCAGCCAGGTCGGCATTGCAGTGGGGCTGTCGCGCGCCGGCTATGCCGGCGCGCTTGCAGCCTGGGCCGGCTTCACGCTGCCGTCGGCGATCGCGATGATTCTGTTCGCGCTGGGCGTCGCCGGCTACGGCGAGGCGATCCCGCCGGGAGTGCTGCACGGCCTGAAGGTCGTCGCGGTGGCGGTGGTCGCGCAGGCGGTGTGGGGCATGGCGCGCACGCTGTGCCCCGACGCCTTGCGCGTGACCGTCATGGCGGCGGCGGCCTGCCTGGTGCTGCTCGTGCCGTCGGCGTGGGGCCAGGTCGGCGTCATCGCGGCCGGCGCGATCGCGGGCCTGGTGCTGTTCGAGCCGCGGCGGGCCGAGGCCCACGACGCGCTGCCGATCGCGATCGGGCGCCGCGCCGGTCTGTTGTGGCTGGCGTCGTTCTTCGTGTTGCTGGTGGGCCTGCCGGTGCTGGCGGCGTTGCTGCCGGCGCAAGCGCTGGCGCTGGTGGACGCCTTTTATCGCGCCGGATCGCTGGTGTTCGGGGGTGGTCACGTCGTGCTGCCGCTGCTGCAGGCCGAGGTCGTGCCGCCGGGATGGGTCGGCAACGAGAGCTTTCTCGCCGGTTACGGCGCCGCCCAGGCCGTGCCCGGTCCGCTGTTCACGTTCGCGGCCTTCCTCGGTGCGTCGATGAGCACTGCGCCTTCGGGCTGGGCGGGCGGCATGCTGTGCCTGCTGGCGGTGTTCGCGCCGTCGTTTCTGCTGGTGTTCGGCGTGCTGCCGTACTGGGAGCGCGTACGCGCCAACCTGCGCACCCAGGCCGCGCTCGCCGGCGTCAATGCCGCCGTGGTGGGCCTGCTGCTGGCTGCGCTGTACCAGCCGGTGTGGACGAGCGCGATGCACCGGCCGCAGGATTTCGGCCTCGGCCTGGTCGCGCTGGTCGCGCTGATGTTCTGGAAGCTGCCGCCGTGGCTGGTCGTGGCGGGCTGCGGCGCGGCGGGCTGGCTGCTCGGCGTCGCCGCGTGAGGTGCGGCGATGACGGACAAGGATCTTTATGCCGGCCTGATCCGGCTGCACATCCTGCATCACGCGGCCGAAGCGCCCGTGTTCGGCCTCGGCATCATCGCCGAGTTGCGCCGCCACGGCTACGCGATCAGCGCCGGCACGCTCTACCCGATGCTGCACGGGCTGGAGAAGAAGGGCTACCTGCGCTCGCATCACGAGCGCACGGGCGGTCGCGACCGTCGCGTCTATGAGATCACCGGGCAGGGGCGAATCGCGCTGGCCGAGGCCAAGGGCAAGGTCAGGGAATTGTTCGGCGAGCTGTTCGAAGGGCAGTGACGCGGCCGTCGCGAGTCCCGGCGCGACGACGGCTGCCGTATGCCGTTCCAATGTGGAGGCGCTGCCGGCCCTATGCACGATCCTCGTTTCTGAACAATGCCTGGACGAAGGCGGCCCTCAGGCCGCCGGTGCGGCCGCCGGCCGCAAGCGGCGCTCGATGCCGACTGCGGCCACCAGCGCCGCAATCAGCAGGGGCACGACGGCGAGGTTGAGGGTGAGCCAGCCGAAGCGGTCGTAGAGCCAGCCCGCCGACAGCGTCGCCACGGCGACGAGGCCGAAGATCGAGAACTCGTTGATCGCCTGCACCTTCAGCTGCTCGGACGGCCGGTAGGTCTGGGTGAGCAGCGCGGTGCCGCCGATGAAGGCGAAATTCCACCCCACGCCGAGCAGGATCAGCGCCGACAGGAAGTGCAGGAACTCGACCCCGAGCAGCGTGATCGCGACGTGGCCGAGCAACAGCACGAAACCGCTCTGCATGATGCGCGGTGCGCCGTAGCGCTTGACCAGCGGGCCGGCAAAGAACGACGGCGCGAACATGCCCACCACGTGCCACTGGATCACCGGCGTGACGCTGTTCGCGTCGAGGCCGCAGCCGAGCATCGCCAGCGGCGTCGCGGTCATCACCATGATCATCACCGCGTAGCCGATGGCCGCCCCGAACACCGAGGCGCGCAGCGCCGGTTGCGCGACGATCGCGTGCAGCGGCCGCGCCTCGCCGGTCGCGGCGGCGGCGACCGGCTTCAGCCGGACCCGGGACAACAGCATCAGCGCGACCACGGCGAGGCCCGCCTGCGCGACGTAGGAGCCGACGTACGGACCGCCGGCGAGCCACCAGTCGCGCCCCCACTGCCCGAGCTGCGGCCCGAGAAAGGCGGCGACGATGCCGCCGGCGACGACCCACGAGATGGCCTTGCTCGTATGCGCGGGGCCGACCGCCTCGGCTGCGGCGAAGCGGTAGTAGCTCGCGAAGCCCTGATAAGTGCCGAGCAGCAGATGGCCGGCGACGAACAGCGCGAACGACTGCTGCTGCAGGCCCAGCGCGGCCACGGCGCTGCCGGACACCCCCAGCATCGCGCCGATCAGAAAGCCGGCGCGCCGCCCGAAGCGGCGCATCAGCGCGGCGGCCGGCAGCGAGGCGAGGGCGGTGCCGACCACTATCACGGCGACCGGCAGCGTGGCGAGGCTGCGGCTCGGCGCGAGCGCGCTGCCGAGCACGGCCGCCAGCGCCATCGACATGACGATGGCCGAGAGCATCATGGCCTGGCTCGCGGCCAGGAGAACGACGTTGCGACTGCCGGGAAACACGGGACTTCCTCCGTTCTCAGAACACCAGCACCTTGTCCGCCGCGGCGGTCCAGTCGGCCAGCTCGGCCAGCGTCGAGCGGCGGGTCGATCATGTCGCCCTCGGCCAGGCCGCGCGCATCCATGCAGGTGCCGCACAGCGCGACCTCGCCGCGGCGCAACACCTTGCCGAGCATGAGCTGGAGGTTGTAATAGCCTTCGGGCACCTTCTGGCCGGCCTTGGCGCAGGCCACCGCGTCGGCCATCAGGAACACGCGCACGTGCTGCTCGTCCTTGCCCGCCAGCGCGCCGGCCAGCCGCAACGCGTTGTAGGCCCGCTCGCTGCCGTAGGGCGCGTCGTTGATGATGAAAAGCGTGCTCGCCATGTCGTCTTCCTCCCGTTCAGCGTGGCGTCGCGTCGATATGGGGTGAGGTGGTTTCCCGGGCCGCGTCCGGGTCAAGCGGCGTCGGACGTCTCGAGCGGCAGCCCCGCCGCCTGCCATTCGCTGACGCCATCGGCGATCTTCGTGACCCGGTAGCCGCGCGCCCCGAGCAAGGCCACGGCCTCGTCGGAGAGCAGGCAGAACGGACCGCGGCAATAGGCGACGATCTCCTTGTCGCGCGGCAATTCGGCGAGCCGGCGTTCGATCTCCTCGAGCGGCATCGAGCGTGCGAAAGGCAGGTGCGCCGCGTCGTACTCGGCCTGCGGTCGCACGTCGATGACGACCACGTCGCCGCGGCGCGCCTGCGCCAGCAGCGCCTCGCGCCCGATGCTGGCGAGCCGGGCGGGGTTGGCCACCATCTGGTTCAGCGCCACGCGCAGCTCGACCAGATGCGCTTCGGCCACCTCGCGCAGCATCACGCAAAGCGGCGCGACGTCGTGGCCGCTGAGCCGATAGATCATGAACTTGCCGTCGCGCTGCGACGTGACCAGGCGCGCGTCGCGCAAGGCCTTCAGGTGGGCGCTGGTGAGCTTGATGTCGATCGACAGCTCGGCGGCCAGCGCCTCGACGGTTTTTTCGCCCTGCGCGAGCAGTTCGAGCAGCTCCAGCCGCTTGGGGCTCGAGACCGCCTTGCCGATGCGTGCGACCTGCTCGTAGAGCAGGTCCCTGGAGAGTCGGGCATTCATGCGCACACTCTAACGAATATTAGAATGTAGGACAAGAGGGGCGTGCGGGCTGCGCACGAACCGCTGGCCGGCGGGATCAATCGGCCGACAGTCCGAAGTACGGCCGCAAGCGGGCACCGAGCCAAGTCCCCGGCAGCACGGCCGCGAACCACAGCCAGCCGTGCAGGCTCGTCGAGGCGGTGCCCGACAGCAGGGCGCCGATCGTGCAGCCGAAGCCGATGCGCGCCCCATAGCCCATCAGCAGCCCGCCCAGCACCGCCGCGACCAGCGCGCCGGCGCGCCGGTCGAAGCGCACGTGCCCGCGCCCGGCGGCCAGGGCGGCGCCGGCGGCCCCGAGGACGAGGCCGATGTCCATCACCGAGGTGATGTCCTCGAGCACGCCGGCCGCGAGCGCCGCGGACTGGAACGGCGCCTGCCAGAAGGCCGCGGTGGCCGGGTCCCAGCCCAGCAGCACGGCGGCCTTGGCGCCCCACAGCGCATAGGCCCAGGTGATCGTCCACGGGTGGCCGGCGAGCAGCAATGTCGCGAGGTTGAGCAGCGCCAGCGCGACCACCGCCACCCCCATCGGCCACGGCGCCTGGCCGCGCGGCGAGGCCGTCGCGGCGTTGCCGGCGCGGTGTGCCCAGCGTCCGAGCGCCCACCACGCCGCCGCCACCGCGGCGACCTGCAGCGCGGCGGCCCGGCCCCAGCCGAGCGCGTCGCCGAGCACGATCGGGGCAGTGCCGGGCAGGCGTGCCCACCAGCCCATGTGCAGGCTGGCGACGAAGGCGCCGACGCAGAACAGCGCGATCACGACCAGCATGCGGCCGTTGCCGCCGCCCAGCGCGGACAGCGTGCCCGAGCCGCAGCCGCCGGCGAGCTGCATGCCGATGCCGAACAGCAGCGCCCCGACCGCGACCTGCAGGCCGAGCGGCGCCGCCGCGGGACCGAGCGCCTGCCCGAACGCCTCGCCGGTGGCCAGCGCCGGCGCGAGCGCCAGCGTGGTGAGGCCGATCAGCGCGAGCGGCGCGCGCAGCGCCAGCGGATCGCGGCCGAGGACGAAACGCCGCAGGCTGGCCGTGAAACCGAAGCCGGTCAGCAACAGCACCGCGCCGAGGGCCAGGCTGATGCCGAACAGCGCAATGTGCCGGCCGCCCGCGGCCGTGAAGACCGCGAGGCCGACCACGGCCGTGAGCGCGAGCCAGCCGAGCCGCGCAGCGGCAACGGTCGGGGCGGCGGGGCGGGGCAGGCCGGCGCCGCGCTCAGCGCGCGGCGTCATCGGCAATGGTTTCGAAGATCGCATCGAGTTCGGCGGCCATCGCATCGAGCGCGGCGCTGCCGTAGGGCGCAAAGACGCTGCTGGGCGCGCGCCACGACAGCGTGGCGGTGCCGTCGGCGTTCTCGGTGACATAGAAGCGCAACGGCGCCTCGATCCCGGCCGGCACGCTCGCCTCGAGCATGCGTACCGCGTAGTCGTTGCGAAACACCATAACGACGGCATTGCCCGGAATGGTGATGCCGCGCGCTGCCGCCCCGCGGCTTGCGCTCGCCGCCGCGACCACCGCCATGCCATTGGCCGCGACCGCGCCCTCGAGTCGTTCGAGCAGCTGGGCAAAGCCGTGCGTGGTGGCCATCGAGCGCGTCTCGACGGGCTGCGCGGCCGCAGTCGCGAAGCTCAGTGCGGCGACCCCGAGACACAGCGCCATTGCGCCGCGTCTGACATGGGAAGGTGCGGGAAAGCCGATGTTCATGGTGCCATTTCTCCATGTTCGGGTCCGTGGCGGGCCGGCCAGTCGGCCGATTGCCCGTGATTCGCCCGCCGCGACGTCACTGCGGGCGGGCTGTGTGCGCTCGTGTGCTACACGAGTTCGATCTGTTCGGGCGACAGCAGTAGACACAGATCGCCCCCGTAGCACACGAGCTTGCCGGTCTTGCGGTTGATCGTGGTGCACAGAAAGCGGTTGTCGAGGGACAGCCCGCGCGCGCACAGCCTTGCGAGCAGTGTGCGGAAATGCGCAGCGCGCAGGCGGACCATGCGACCGACGAAATCCTGAACCTTGTCCATGACGATCTTCCAGTGCGAACGCGCAATCGGTTGCCCCTGGACATTGGTCGGCTGGCCGGACGTAGCCTTACGCCGTGGCCGGCGGCGCGTCGACCGGCGTGTCGGCCCACTTGAGCCGTGTGTAGTCGAATCCGAGCTCCAAGGCCGGCTTGATGATGCGAAAGTACGGCGATACGTCGAAATCGCGCGGCGCGAACAGGCTGTGGTGGCGGATGCGCAGGATCTCCTCGATGCAGTCGGGACAGGCAGCGTCGCGACGTTCGCGGAACGCGATCTCGGGCAGGATCGGGTAGCGGACCGACTGGAAGGCCTGGGCGATCAGCGTCGAGCAGATCGCCCGGGTCGGATCGCCGCTGCCCAGTGCCAGCATGCGGCGCCGGAAGCGTTCGGGCACCGGCGGCGTCGGGAGCAGATAGCGGGCCAGGTCGAAGACGTTGCGAAGGTCGTAGCGATGGCCGATGCGCTCGACGACGTATTCGATCACCCGCACGCGGTCGGGTTCGGTCAAGGCTTCGGGCCGGCAGATGCGCGTATGCATGCCGGCGAACTCGTCGAAGCCGACGCTGCGCACCCCGTCGACGATGTCCGCCTCGACGAAGCAGTGCCCGGACGGCGCCCCACGCAGCCGCAGCGCATCGCCGACGTATAGCGCGGCGTGAGACCAGGTCGACTGCGTCAGATACTTGATCGCCGCGCTGATGCGCGAATGCCCTTCGACCAGCAGCACGTCGGCCGGCTGCAGGCAGGCGCGCAGCTCGTACGCCGAAGTGCCGAGCGATGCGCCGTGCACGTGGACCGGCCGCGCCAGCCTGCGGCCCAGCCAGTGTCCGAGGTGGTCGAGGAGCATGCCCATCGTCTCCTCCCGTGCCGTCGTGAAACGCCCGGTCGTGCGCGGCCGCCGTCACCGGGCGCCCCGGGCGCGATGCCACCCGGCGATCCGCTGCCGTGCCGATGCCCGTCGGCACCGGCCGGATCAGCCACGATGGTCGGTGGAGAACTGCCGTTTGAGCCAGCGCTCGTGCAGCGGGCCGTCCGGATCGTCGGCGCTTGCCGGGCCCGCGCGTCCCGCCACCCCCTCGAGTGCGACCGGATGCGCCGGTTTGCCGGCAAGCTGGCGCTCGAGCCAGCTGGCCGCGAACGCGTGGCCCGACACGTCGGACGCGGAGGGTGCGCTTGCCGCCGCGCTGCGCGGCGGGGCCGAACGCAACGCCAGCGGCGCGCGGTGGTCGGCCGTGAACTGGCGATGCAGCCATTCGGCGGAATAGGACTGGGCGCCCACGGGCGCCGCCGACAACATGGCAGCGCAGATGGCGAGCGCGAGGGCGGATCTCGGTGCGGTTTTCATGATCGTCTCTCCTGGTGGCGGGCGCGCCTGCGATCGGCGAGCTCTCATCGCTTTGTCGCTTGCCGCGGTTCGGCCCTTACAAGCGCGGGGCCCGGGCGCTGTGCCGGCCACGCGTGCGCGCGGCCGGTGCGGGGCTGCGGCGGCCGTGGCCGCCGCGTGCATGCCGGCGGAGGATGCGTGCCCTGCCGCAAATCCGGGCACGGGCGGCCTCGGGATTCGGCAGCATGCCAGGCGACATGCCGCGCACTGCAGCGAGGTCCGTGTCAAGGGTCGATCGCGTCCGCTGCGTTCGCGATCGACACGCGTCGAGTCACCTTTTCCCGCAACGTGACGAACTCCTCGGCCGCGGTCGGGTGGATGCCGGTGGTCGCGTCGAAGTCTCGTTTCGTCGCGCCCATCTTCACCGCGATGGCCAGTCCCTGGACGATCTCCGGCGCATCGGCGCCGACCATGTGGGCGCCGACGACGCGCTCGGTCGCCGCATCGACGACGAGCTTGACCAGGGTGCGCTCGTCGCGGCCGGTGAGCGCGTGGCGCAGCGGCCGGAAGCTCGAACGATAGACGTCGATGTGACCGAAGCGCGCGAGCGCCGCCGCTTCGGAGAGGCCGACGCTGCCGACCGGCGGCTGGCTGAACACCGCCGAAGGGACGTAGTCGTGGTCGATCGGTGTGTCGGCGCCGCCGAACAGCGTGGTCGCGACGGCCTGGCCTTCGCGGATCGCGACCGGCGTCAGCGCGATGCGGTTGGTGACGTCACCGATCGCGTACACGCCGGGCGCGCTGCTGCGGCAGCGCGCGTCGGTGACGAGGCCGCCTTGCGCGCCGAGCGCGACGCCGAGTGCTTCGAGTCCGAGGCCGGCGGTGTTCGGCACCCGGCCGGTCGCGTACAGCACCGCGTCGACGACCAGGACGGTGCCGCGAGGCTCACGCCAGCGCACTTCGAGGGCCCCGTCGGCGCGCCGCTCGATGCGCGACACGTCGCTGCGCACGCGAACGTCGACGCCCTTCTTGCGCATCTCGGCGCTCAGATGCGTGCGCACGTCGTCGTCGAAGCCGCGCAGGATGTGCTCGCCACGGTAGGCCAGCACGACGTTCGCGCCGAGCCCGTTGAAGATGCCGGCGAATTCGACCGCGATGTAGCCGCCGCCGACCACCAGGACGCGAGGCGGCAGCTCGGGCAGCTCGAATGCCTCGTTCGACGTGATCGCGTGCTCGACGCCGGGCAGATCGGGCATGAACGGGCGGCTGCCGCTGGCGACCAGGATGTGCTCGGCCGACACATGCGTGCCACCGATCGCCACGGTGTGCCGGTCGACCAGCGTCGCGGCACCCTCGTACATGGCCACGCCGCTGCGATCGAGCAGCTCGCGATAAATGCCGCTCAGCCGCGCGATCTCGCGATTCTTGTTGGCGATCAGCTGTGGCCACGAAAAGCGCGGCTCGCCGGCCGTCCACCCGAAGCCGGCGGCATCGGCGAAATCCTCGCGGTAGTGCGCCGCGTAGGCGAGCAGCTTCTTCGGCACGCAGCCGCGCACCACGCAGGTGCCGCCGAAGCGGTGCGCCTCGGCGATCGCCACGCGCGCGCCATAGCCGGCCGCCACACGCGCGGCCCGCACGCCGCCGGAGCCGGCGCCGATCACGAACAGGTCGTAGTGCGGGGCGGGCAGACTCATTCGGCCACCACGAGCTTGTAGTCGAGGGTCGGGTTGAGTGGGCACGAGTACACGTAGTTGCCCGGCTTCAGTTCGATCTCGTAGTCCTGCGTCGTGCCGGTCGTGAGTCCGCCGCCCGATACGCTGGGCAGCGTCGTGCGCGCGAGCAGGCCGTCACCGCGCAGCCAGAAGCCGAGCTCGTAAGGCACGTTGCGGTTGGTGACGCGGAAGATGTAGGTGCCGGGCTCGAGCCGCAGCACTTTCGCCTGTGCGAGCCGCTCGTCGCCGGTGCGCTCGTTGATCGCGATGCAGTCGGCCGCGGCCGTGCTGTCGAAGCCGTGATCGCGGCCGTTCTCGCTCTCGAGGAACTGGCACGGGACCTGGTTGAGCTCGATGACTTGCGGCGCCGCCAGCGCGAGGCCGGGCAGCCAGGCGAGCGCCATCGCCCACTTCAGTGCAGGGTGTCTCATCTCGTCTCTCCTTGCGTTGGGCGGGCTCGGCGTTCGCGCTCCGCGCCAGGCAACGCGCGCGCCTCCCACTCCGGATCGGTCCGAAGACCGGAAAGCAGCGGCACGGCGGGGCCGCTCGTCGGCGCTTTGCGCGCTGTCGGACCGGCGCCGTCAGTGCCGCCGCGGTAGTCATGCACGACGATGCCCTGATCGGGGGCGACCGCTTCCATCCAGCGCCGGTCGGCAAGTGCTCGGAGCGCATCGTGACAGCCAGCGGACCAGCGCTGCGAGATCCGCGGCGCGGCAAAATCGATGTCCTTGTGCTGGTCCTCGTCCGGAAGGCGCGGGGCCTGCAGGCGCACCAGGTGATAG
>DAOMOP010000008.1:0-17140 GCA_035444405.1 Rhodocyclaceae bacterium | reverse complement strand
CCGAAACCGAGCAAGCCGCTGACCTCCGCACGCGAGCGCTCGGCCTCCGGCAGCCGTTGTCCGAGCAGCAGCAGAAAGTGGCGCAGGCGGTGCAGCTCCTGCTCGAGGCCGACCAGCGTATCCACACGGCTCGCATACTGGATCTCCTTGGCCCGCAGCAGCACGTCGGCGAGCGTGTCCGGTGTCTTGCCATCGGTCGGCCACAGCGTGGCCAGAAAGCACAGCGAGTGCCGGCGCGGATTGTCGCGCAGCACGCGCTCGATCGGGCTGTTCGAATGCAGGCCGCCGTCCCAGTAGCGACGACCGTCGATCTCGACCGGCGCGAAGGCTGGCGGCAGTGCGCCGCTCGCGAGAACGTGCTCGACGCGGATCGCCATGTCGCGCGAGTCGAAGTAGCGGATCTCGCACGACTCGACGTCGACGGCGCCGACCGTCAGCCGGACCGGGCTTGCCGCGAGGTAGTCGAAGTCCACCAGCTCGAGCAGGTTCGCCTGCAGCTCGGACGTGTCGTACAGGCCGGCCTGCGCTGCCGGCGCGGCCAGCCCGAGCCGGAACGGGCTCGTCCAGCGCGGGCGGAAGAAGCCGGGCAGGCCGAACAGCATCGTCACGAGCGCATTCCAGCGCGTGGCCAGTCCGGCACACGGATCGTCGTCGCAGTCCGATTGTGCGCTCGATGCCGATCCATTCTGCCCCATGCGCGCCCAGAATTCGAACAGGTGTTCGAGGCGCCGATGGGGTGGGTTGCCGGCGATGATGGCGGCGTTGATCGCTCCGATCGAGGTGCCGACGACCCAGTCGAGCTCGAGGCCGCTGCGCTCGAGTGCCTCGAACACGCCGGCCTGGTAGGCGCCCAGCGCGCCGCCGCCTTGCAGCAGCAGGACGTTTTGTTGTGGCAGGGTGGTTGCGGTCTTCATGTTCGGGACTCCTCGCACGCCGCCGGCACGCTTCGGCCGAGTGCATCCGCGATGCCCCAGTCGGGGCCGTGCGCGATGCGCCGCTGGTAGGAACGCCAGGCATCCGACCCCGGCGGCCAGTTCGCGCCGAACTGCGCCTGCCAGGCGGCGTGGTCGTAATGCACCGCGAGCGCGTCGCAATGCGTGGTGCCGATCCGTGCGCCATACAGCGCCGGGTGGGGCGAGGGCGTGACGGATATCCGCGTGATCACGCCGTGTCGCGTCGCGCGGAAGTTCGGCATGCCGGCGGCGCCGTTGTTGATGACGAGGCCGGCACGGGTCGGATCGCGCAGCTGCCGCAGCGCCGGCAGGCAGGTGTGGGTGCTGGCGAAGACCTCGACGCCAGCGATGTCGCAGGCCATCGCCAGCCAGTCGCGGCCGCCCGGGCGGTCGAGCGCGGCGGCGTCGAAGCGCCAGCCGGCCAGCGATTCGGCGTCGCCGTGCACGACGCCGATGCGTACGCCGCCGACGCGGTAGCGGGCCACCATCGGCAGCGTCGCGAGCCAGGCGAGAATGTCCGCGTGGCGCGACGCGCACGCGCGCAGCCGTGCGTGGATGCGGTTCGAGCGATCGACGAGGCTCTGCTCGACGCCGTCCGGGTAGGCGCAGCCGCAGCCGTGCCCGGCGTCGCCGGTGGCGAGCTCGGCCTCGACGTTGCCGGCGATCGCGTCGTGGGCCCGGACGCGCTCGTTCACGGCGCGAAAGCCCGCGTCATCGACGTCGAACCAGTTGAAGTCGCCGTTGAAGCACACGGTCACGGCCTCGTGCTCGGCCGCCGCGAGCGCCTCGATCGCGTCGAGTGCCGGCAGGTTGCCGTACAGGCCGCCCACCACGTACAAGGTCTCGGCCGCACGTTCGGGTGCCCGGGCGATCGCCCCGGCGCCGTAGCGGTAGCGCAGCGGACAGCTTCGTCCCGGCGTGTTCATCAAGTGGCCTCTTGGCAGTGGCCGTATTCGATCACGGCAGGTGTCTCACGCGCGTTCCTCGGCCCGCACGCGGCTGCGCGGCAATGCCAGCGGGTAGAAGAAACCCAGCGTACACAAGGCCAGGCCGTACAGGTTGGTGCCCAGCAGCAGCGCGTACTTTCCCGAACCGATCGCCCAGCTGTCGGGAATCAGCCCCATCGCGAGCAGAATGCCGAGCACCATGCCGGTCCAGAACGACAGATGGAACGACAGCGGCGAATGGCGCACCCAGCCCGAGAACAGGAACACCGGCGCGAGCCCGATCACCATCGTGCCGCTGATCGTGGTCGCCTTGAGGATGTCGGTGCCGGCGATCATCGGCAGGTTGCCGACGAGCGCGAACACCGCCATCGTGATCGCGCCGACCACCACCGCGTTGGGGCCGGGTGTGCGGCCGGCGAGCAGCGGCAGCTCGCGGGCGACGTTCTTCGACAGCGACGAGAAGGTCGAGTCGAGGGTCGAGGCGGCCGACGAGATCATCACCGCGATCATCGCGAAAAAGCCGGCGAAGCCCAGCCCGCGCGCGACATCGGCCGGCACGTTGCTCGTCGCCGCGAGCCCCTCGAGGCGGGCGTGCACGCCGACCAGGCTGAACGCGAGGATCGCGACGAAGCCGAGCACGCCGGCGACGATGAAGGCGCGCAGCATCGTGCGCTCGCGCGTGATGAAGCCGCGGTCGGTCAGCACCGGGTCGTGGAACGGGTAGGACACGACCTGCAGCGCCGCGACCAGCAAGAGGTCGGCGCCGGCGGCGAGCGCGAACTCGCCCTCGGTCAGCAGCTCGGCGGCCGGTCGTGCCGGCAGCACGAAGGCCAGCACGAGGCCGAGGAACAGCACGAACACGACCGCCTGGATGGTATCGGTGAAGATCGAGCTGCGCAGCCCGCCCTTGAGGCTGTAGACCAGCACGATCACGGTGAAGAGCAGCGCCGAGGCGATGAAGCCGCCCGAGCCGGCCTCGCCGAAGTAGCCGCCGACCACCGCGGTGTTGCTCCACACCTCGTTGAACAGGCGCACCAGGATCGCCGCCGAAAACGCCAGCGCCGCGAGCCGCCCGTACTTGCCGATCAGGAACGGCACCAGCCCGGTCGCGCCTTCGCGCGTGCGGATGCGGTAGATCACCAGGCCGGCCACCGGGATCGACAGCCAGTAGGTCGCGTACGCGAGCCCGCCGACGATGCCGAAGCTCGCGCCGAGATTGGCCGCATTGGTGACGGACTTGGCGAAGATCCAGCTGATGAAGATGCTCATCATCAGCGCCCATTCCGAGGCCGGGCGCCCACGGGCGTCGTGGCCGCGGAAAAAACCGGCCTCGTCGCGGGCGCGCGGCGACAGCCAGTACATCGCGACGCCGAAGAGCAGCAGGAACCCCCAGAAGAACAAGCCGTGCCAGTCGTGCATGAGCGGTCTCCCCACCGGTCGATTGAACGCGCAACGGCACTCCCTCGCAGGCAGGGCCGTGTCCGCCCCCGTTCGTCGGGGTGCGGTGCGCCATCCTTACAGCGATTGGCATTGGGGGGCGCTGCGCAACAACGCCGGCAGCCTGCGGTCGTGGGTGCATTCGATGCACCTCATCGTGTGAATGCGCAGCGCTTGCGACGCTCATGTGCGCGATTACAATGGAACATCTCCTGGCGAGGTGAGACATGGCCCTGCAGCACGTCGTTCGACAACCGATGACGATGGATGAGTTCTTCCGGTGGCTCGAGAAGCAGGACGAGCGGTACGAGCTTGTCGATGGCCATCCACTGATGATGGCGGGTGCCGGCATCGGGCATGACGTCATCGTCATGAACGCAAGCAGGGTATTCGGAAATCAGTTGTTGGATAAACCTTGTCGTCCCCGGTCGGCGGACATCGCGGTCGTCATCCCGGCCGGGAACATTCGGTATCCTGATCTCACCGTGGATTGCGGTACGCCTGACAACAGCGAGCGTGTCTCCGACAAGCCGACGCTGGTGATCGAGGCGGCCTCCAGGAGCACGAAGGATTTCGACGAGGTGGACAAGCTCGAAGAGTACAAGTCCATCCGGTCGATGCAATACATTCTATTGGTTGCTGCCGACAGCCCACGCGTGCGTTTCTTCTATCGAGGCGAACACAACAATTGGGAAAGCCGGCCGGTCATCGGAATGGAGTCTCGAATCGACATGCCATTGATCGGCGTGTCGATCTTGTTGAACGAGCTTTACTACGGCCTGACGTTCGATGCCGATCCGGATAGCCGGATCGATGGCGGGGCGAAATCAAGGTGATGGCAAGGCCGAGGCAGTATCCGACAGCAGCCAGGCCACCACGGTCGCAAAGGATGGCGAACGCCCGCGCCTGAAGTCCGGCGGTCGCTCGTGGCGCGCGGCGGAGACGTCGGGGCCGATGAGCGTCTGGCGCAACAGCGGCGTCGGTGAGCGTCTGGCGCCATAGAGCTGTTCAGGGCGACAGGCCTGAAGGCCTGTCGCCAATCGGTGGCTTCGTCAGCGCTGCTTCTTGCTGCGCTTGCCCTTGACCACCCGCGGCAAGGCGTCGAGTAAGGTCACGATCTCTGTGGTATCGCGTTGGCTCAACAGCGCCAGTCCCGCCCGCAGGACCTCGGACTTGCTCGCCAGGCGCCCGGTCTTGCCCAACTCCTCACGCAGCGCCTTGAGCCGCCGATGCTCGCGCGGGGGCATCGAGAAGGAATCGCGCACGACCATCTCGGGCTTTTCCTTCTTCGCGTTTTCGGTCGTGGCCGCCTTGGCTGCGCCCTTCTTCTTTGGGCTTGCGGGCGCCGCCTGCATCGGCGTGGCAACGGTTTCCTGCCCCGGCGCCGCCTCCGGCTGATCCGCGATCTCGACCGGTGCCGGGGTTGCGGGGTCGGCGGCCACGGCGGCCTTTACGGCGGTGGCCTTGGCGCGGACAGACTTTGCGCGCGCGACCCTGGCGGCCGCGCGGGTGCGGCTGCGGCGGCCGCGGGCAGACGTTCCTGCAGCGCGGCGTCTTCCTGGTGCAGCGCGGCGCGGAGCGCGGTTTTGGTCTGATTGTTCGTGCTCATGTCCTATTCTCCAAGTTGTCCAAGAACCGCCGAAACCAGCTGTTCGACTTCCTTCCGCGCCGCGGCGGCGGCGCGCCCGAGCCCATACACGGACCCGCCGTGCACCGCGCTCCGGGCATAGGCGCTGCGCTGCGACAGCGTGGCGGGAAGCACCGGCAAGGCGAACTCGCGCATGACGTCGAGCACATCCCCGGCGAGCGCGGTACGCATCACGCGATTGGGCAGCAACGCGGCGCGCAGCGCGCGCCGCCTATTCATGTGCGCGAGGATGACGCGTTCGATCGCGCGCGTCGCCCAAAGGTCGGTCGGGTTCGGCACCACCGGCACCAGCGCAAGGTCGCAAAGATGGAGCGCGCTTTCGGTATGCGGATGTTCGATCGAGGGCGGGCAGTCGAGCACGACAAAATCCACGCGATTGGCGACGGGGCGCAGCACCTCGCGCATTTGGTCGGCGTTGCCGCGCAGACTCAGCAATTCGGCCGGAAAGCCGCGCTCCCCCGCGGCCGACTCGCCCCACCGAGAGGCGCTTTCCTGCGGATCGAGATCCGCTATCGCCACGGCGTAGCCCGCCAGGCTGAGGCCGGCGGCCAGTTGCATCGTCACCGTGGTCTTACCCGATCCGCCCTTTTGAGAGAGCAAGGCAATGATCTTCGTGCCGCCCACCGCGAGTCCCTCCGTCTCGTTTTATCGTAATACTTTATTATCTTTTTCATGCATGGGATATGCAAGCCTTGCAGATCGATCGCAGCGCTGACGCACGAACGGGTGGATCGCCGGCGGCATTTTGTGACCGCGAGCACGGTGACCGGAAGAGTAGTAGTACTCATTTTTCGTGCTGGTCCTTGCGGTGGTCGCGGGCGGCCCGGTGAAGGCCGTGCGTTGCGGCATGTCCCGAGGTGTCACGCGGCTGCAGGGAGGTTCATGAACGCGTATTGGTGCTTGCGCGTCGCCCGACCCTGTTGAACGCGAATGCGGCGGCGCAACATTTCTTGTTCTTCGTTGTGCAAGCAGCGCAACTGAAATGTCGCACAGGCAGAATGCAGGCCGTCGTCAGTGTTCGGATGGAAGACAGACTTCAAGTACTACCCAAGTGCCGAATCAGGCCCTGGTTTTCCGGGCCCGAGCTGTTCGAGGGATGAGCCGCCTCTGCTGATCCCCCGACGGCGGGCCGCATGAGAGCGCGAGACCGATGGTGTCGGTGACCTGTCGACACCCCCGCCGGCTCGCCGAAACCCAAACGACGTGAGGAACTTCCATGGTGAAGCAGTGGGCGTGCCGAAGTGCATGCAGATCTGTCGTCTACCTCGTGGACGATGACGAGTCGGTACTGAAGATGCTGCGGCATCTGATCCACAGCGCCCATCACATCGAGGTGCGGGCGTATACGTCCGCCGACGACTTCATCGCCGCCTATCGGCCCGGCCCCTGCGAATGCCTGGTGTCGGACGTGCGCATGCCGGGCATCGGCGGCCTGGAGCTGCAGCAGCGTCTCAAGGAGCTGGGCGTGACGCTGCCGATCGTTTTTCTGTCCGGCTGCACCACGGTCGGGACGGTGGTTGAGGCGATGAAGCAGGGGGCTGTCGATTACCTGGAGAAACCCTTCGCCGCCGCAGTCCTGCTCGACAAAGTGCACTTGGCGCTGGAAAGAAGCCGTCACCTTCATGCCGAAGCGCTGGCGCGCGATGAGCGCGAGGCGCAGCTGGCCCAGCTCACTGCGCGGGAGCGGCAGATCGCGCAGTTGGTCGCCGACGGGCGGTCCAGCCGCGAGATCGCGTCACTGCTCCACCTCAGCGTGCGCACGGTCGAGAATCACCGCGCCCGCATCATGGAAAAGCTGGATGTCCACTCTTCGGTGACTTTGGTGAAGCTTCTGGGCTGAAGCCGGAGCCGCCGTCGAGCAGCTCCTCGACAAGCTGCGACAGCGTGGCGGCGGCCACCGGTTTCTGGAGCAGTCTGCGGATACCGATGGACTCGGCGGCAGCGCCGATCGCCTGGCTGGAGCCGGTGCACAGGATGATGGGCAGCTCCGGGCGCAAGGCGAGGCACGCGTCGGCAAGCTCGGTGCCGACGAGGCCGGGCATGCTCTGGTCGGTAATCAGCAGGTCGAAATCCTTCGGATTGGCCCGGAAGCGGCGCAAGGCCGCCTGCGGGTCGGTGCAGCTGGTGACGGTGCAGCCAGCGCGCTCGAGCAGCGCGCCGACGGAGTCGACAATCGCGGCCTCGTCGTCCACCAACATGACATGGCCGGTCAGTTGCGGCAGCGGCTGGGGCGCATCGACAGTGGCGCCGGGGCTCGACTGGCAGTTGTTGGCGAAGGCGGGCAGATAGACGCGGAATTCGCTGCCGCGGCCCGGCGCGGAATCGACCTCGATGTGGCCGCCGGCAGCATGGACGATGCCGTGCAGCACCGAGAGCCCGAGACCGCTGCCCTTGCCGACCTCCTTGGAGGTGAAAAAGGGTTCGAAGATCCTGGGCAGGTCCTCCGGACGAATGCCGCGGCCGTCGTCGTGGATGGCAATGCGAACGAAGTCACCGTGGAAATCGCCGTGGCAGGAGGCGCAGGTGGCGAGTGAAGCGAGGCGCACGGCGGCGACCCGTACCGCCATGCGACCCTTCTCGCCGATGGCATCGCGGGCGTTGATGCCGAGATTCATCAGCACCTGGTGGAGCTGGACCGGGCTGATGCGCACGCCGGGCAGGTTCTCGTCCATCGCGACGTCAATGGCGATGGTCGCCGGGAAGGTCGAGCGCAGCAGCTTGAGCACTTCCCTGACGATGGGGGCGACAATGACGGTGTCGGCACTGGCCTCGTCGGAGCGGCTGAAGGCCAGCAACTGGGCGACCAGATCGCGGGCGCGGCTGGCCGCGAGGTGGATTTCGTCGATCATCTCGCCGATCGTGGCTGTCGGACGGGCGGGGTCAGGCATCCGGCACAGCTCGGTGTAGCCGAGGATGACCGAGAGGATGTTGTTGAAATCGTGCGCGATGCCGCCGCACAGGTGACCGATGGATTCCATTTTCTGGGCCTGGCGCAGCTTCGCTTCGAGGGCCAGTTGCTCCCGCTCCGCCTGTTTGCGTTCGCTGATGTCCACCACGATTCCGACCAGGCCGCCCAGGCTGCCGTCGGTCTTGGAGAAGGTCGCCTTGTAGAACACCACGTCGCGAGGCAGGCCGTCGGCGTAGTTGACCGTGGTCTCGAACACCTGGGTGCCGGGATGCTTGAACAGCTCCCGGTCGGCAGCCGCATAGACGTCGGCGAGCTTGCGGGGGGCGATGTCATGGACGGATTTGCCGATGAGCTTCTTGCGCCGGATGCCGGTGCAGTGCTCGAAGGCGTGGTTGCAGCCGAGGTAGCGCCCGTGCTCGTCCTTGAAGAACACCGGGTTGGGGAGGGTGTCGAGGAGCTGGCGCATGAAGTGATACTGCTCCTGCAGATTCGCTTCGGCCTGCTTGCGGCGCCCCGGTTTTCCCGTTCGCCTATTGCTCATCGGCGCCTCGCGAGATCCGATGGCCCGTCCGTCGATCCATTCCTGCTGCCCTCCTTAAACTGAAAGTCGCCGTAGCGACTCACGACGCTCCCCTCTCCCACTCGTGGGGCGAAGGCGGGGTTTTTGCAAAGCATGCTTTGCGCCGCCGTAGCCGGGCCGGTGTGCAAACCAGCCCGTGGGGTGCGGAGCGGGGGTTGGGGGAGAGGGGAACGGGCATGACTTTCATGCTTCGGCGTGTCTTCTCGAAGTCATGCCCGTCAACCGCCGTTTCTCGTCGGCGGTCCCGCCAGCAGCGCGCCGGCCAGCGCCGTCAGGGGCAGGCTGCGATCGACGGCGCCGAGCTTGACCGCCTCCCTGGGCATGCCATAGACGACGCAGGATGCCTCGTCCTGGGCCAGGGTCCAGGCGCCGGCCGCGTGCATCTCCTTCAGGCCCCGGGCGCCGTCGTCGCCCATGCCAGTCATGATTAGCCCGAGCGCGTTCTTGCCCGCGTACCGGGCCACCGAGCGGAAAAGCACGTCGACCGACGGCCGGTGCCGGTTCACCAGCGGGCCGTCCCGCACCTCCACCAGGTACTGGGCACCATTGCGCTTGACCAGCATGTGCCTGCCGCCGGGCGCGATGAGGGCGCGGCCGGGGAGGATGCGCTGGCCGTCCCGGGCTTCGAGGACTTCGATTTCGCACAGCGCATTCAGGCGCGCGGCGAAGGACGCGGTGAATTTTTCCGGCATGTGCTGGACGATGACCAGGCCGGGGCTGACGCGCGGCAGGGCGGTGAGCAGGGTCTCCAGCGCCTGGGTGCCCCCGGTGGAGGTGCCGATGGCGACGAGGCGTTCGGTGGTTCGGGCCATCGCCTGGCTGCCGGGTGGGGGCAGGACGGCGTCGGCCGATAGCTTCGGCGCGATCGGCCGTCGGGCGCCGGCCAGGGCGTCGAGGTTGGCGCGGGCGGCAGCGCGCACGGCGGCGGCCACGTCGGCCGCTGCATCGTGGAGATAGGACTTCACGCCCAGGGCGGGCTTGGCGATGATCGCCACCGCTCCCGCCGCCAGGGCCTGCATACTGGTTTCGGCCCCTACCCGGGTCAGCGAGGAGCAGATCACGACCGGGGTGGGCCGTTCGGCCATGAGTTTTTTCAGGAACGTGATGCCGTCCATGCGCGGCATCTCGACATCCAGCGTGATGACGTCCGGCCACTCGCGACGCATGCGCTCGAGGGCAAAGATCGGGTCGGCGGCGGTGCCGATGACGCGGATGCCGGGCGCGCTGCCGAGGATCGCGGTCATCACCTGGCGCACCACCGCCGAGTCATCGACGATCAGGACACGGATCTCCTTGCTCATGTCGTTTGCCTCGATCTGGACGTGGCCCGACCCGCGGGACGGGGCGCACCAGCCGTTTTGCGACGATCCCGCACTCAGGTGGTCTCCTGCAGTCTGCGATAGACGGCCGGCTGCACGGGTTTCAACGGCATGTCGAGGCCGTTGAGGCTCTCCGAATGGCCGATGAAGAACCAGCCGCCGGGTTTGAGCTGCTGCAGTACCCGCCGCACGACGTTGCGCTTGGTGGGCGGGGCGAAGTAGATGAGGACGTTGCGCAGGAAGACGACGTCGAATTCGCCAAGGCCTTTGAGGTCGCCCTTCAGGTTGGCGTGCGCGAAACGCACCCGGGTGCGCAGGCCGGGCTCCACGAGCAGGGTGCCGGCTTTGTCGCCGATGCCGCGCAGGCAGAAGCGGCGCAGGTAATCCTTCGGCAGGCCGTGGAGGCGTTCCATGCCATAGATGCCGCCGCGCGCCCGCGCCAGCACCGCCTGGCTGATGTCGGTGCCGACCACCTCCCACGGGGCCGACGCCCCCAGCTTGTCCATCAGCACCATCGCGGCGCTGTACGCTTCCTCGCCGCTCGAGCAGGCGGCGCTCCAGACGCGCAGGGGCTGGCGCGGGCGGGCGTGGGGCAGGACATGTTCGGCCAGGTAGTCGAAATGCTTGGGTTCACGAAAGAAGTAGGTCTCGTGGGTGGTGAGCAGATCCACGGCGCACTGCAATTCCTCGGTGTCGCCGCCGGCGATGCGGCGGTAGTAGGCCTCGAAGCTGCCGAGTTCCAGCAGATGCAGGCGCCGCGACAGCCGGCTGAACACCATGGGTTTCTTGGTTGGCGCCAGATACACCCCGGTCATGTCGTGCATCAGTGTCTGGAAGAGTGCGAATTCCCGATCGCTCAAGTGCAGGCCGTTCATCGCGGGAGCTCCGCTGTGCTCAGCGCCGGCATGGACCAGCCCTTGGCCAGCATCGCTTCGATCTCCGCGGCCGGGGCGGGGCGGCTGAACAGGTAACCCTGCACCAGATCGCATCGACGGTGTTGGAGGAATCGCAACTGCGCATCATTTTCCACGCCTTCGGCGATCACCTCGAGCCCGAGGTTGCGCGCCAGACCGATGACGGTATCGACGATGGCTGCGTCCTGCGGGCTCATATGGCAATCGGTGACGAAGCTGCGATCGATCTTGAGACGGTCGATGGGATAATGCTTGAGGTAGGCGAGGGAGGAATAGCCGGTGCCGAAATCGTCTACCGCGATACGGATGCGGTGATGCTTCAATCGGCGCAGGATGGCGGCGGCACGGTCGGGCTCCTGCATGATCGTGCCTTCGGTGATCTCGAGGTCCAGACAGGCCGGATCGAAGCCGGTTTCAGCCAGGATGGCGGCTACCCGAGCGGTAAAGTGGTGTTGTCGAAACTGCAGCGGCGACACATTCACCGCCACTTGCAGCCGGCGATGGCCCGCCAGATGCCATCGCCGGCCCTGCTGGCAGGCCTGGTGCAGAACCCAGTCGCCGATCGCGATGATCCAGCCGGTTTCCTCGGCCAGCGGGATGAACTGGCCGGGTTGGATCAATCCGAGCTCCGGATGTTGCCAACGCACCAGCGCTTCGACGCCGGCGACACGGCCACTCGCGAGATCGAAGAGGGGCTGGTAGTGGAGCAGCAGTTCGTGCCTTTCGAGTGCGTGGCGCAGGCCGTTTTCCAGGGTCAAGCGTTCCTCGATGACCGCTTTCATGGCCGGCACGAAGAATTGAAAATTGTTGCGGCCCGCCCGTTTCGCATGAGCGATGGCCACTTCGGCATAGCGCAACAGGCTGGTGGTGCAGCTCCCGTCAAGCGGGTAAAGGCTGATTCCGGCACTGGCCGTGAGCCCGTATTCGTGACCGAACAATTGCAGCGGCTCGGCAAGCGCCGCCAGCAGCGCCGGCACGAAGGAGGCCGCAAGCTCCCGGGCGCACGGGTGCGGGCGCACGATGCAGAATGAATCGCTGCCGCGCCGCGCCACCACGGCTTCGGGACCGGCGTGGCGGACCACGCGTTCGGCCAGCGCCTGCAGGATGTAGTCGCCGATGTGATGGCCGAGCCCCTCGTTGATGGTGCGGAAGCGGTCCAGGTCCACCAGCACCACCGCCACTTCGCGCTCCGCGCCGGCCGTGGCGAGGGTTTCGCGCAGCAGCGTGCGCAGTCGGTCCCAATTGGGCAGCCCGGTCAGCGGGTCATGGTGGGAAAGGTGGTGAATCAGCTCCGCGTCCGACTGGCTGCGCGAGAGATCACTGTGGATGAGCAGAAAGCCGGTCAGCGAGCCGGCGGCATCGGCCACCGCATTGACGGCGAGCCGCCCCGGGTAGACGCTGCCGTCGCGGCGTCGACCGAAGATCTCGCCGGACCAGGCGCCGCTGGCGGCCACCTCGGAGCCGATGGTCGACACAAGGCTTGATTTGCGCTCGCCGGACAGGAAGAACGGGGGCGTGCGCCCGCGGGTTTCCAGCTCGCCGTAGCCGGTGAGGCGGGTAAAGGCGGGGTTGACGTGCAGAATCTTCCAGTCTGCGTCGGTCACGACCAGCGCCTCGGTGGTGTCCGGGAGTGGCCACTCGGCGAATCGCGGGCACGCCTTCGCGGAGCCGCAGTCCGGGTAATGGCTTCCGTGGGGCTTTGGTGTTGTTGTTCTACGCATCGATGCATCCGGCTTGCCGGGCGGCGGTCGGTCCGTTCGCCCGGGCGGTCTGCGGCGCGACCGACGTGTGTCGGCGGCGCCGCTCGTTTGTCGAGGTACGCAGTCGGAGCCGCTCGGGATCGATGATGCCGCGCCGAGCCGCCTGGTGCCTGCGAGGATTCATGGTGCGGCCAGGGCCCGCTTTTCGAGGGCAATGGCGTGGTTCACGAGCTCGGGTACGTCGAGGATCAGCGCCACATCGCCGGAGCCGAGAATGGTGTAGCCGGAGATGCCGTGCAGATGTTCGAAGAGGCGGTTCAGGGGCTTGATCACGGTCTGGTTCTCGCCCAGCAGGCCATCCACGACCAGTCCGGCCTTGTGGTGGTTTGCGCGCACCACCACCACGCTTTGGCGTGCCGCCTGCCGTCGTGCTCCGAACAACTTGCCGAGACGGATCAGCGGCAGCACCTCGCCGCGCAGGCTGAGGTAATCGGCGCGCGCATCGGGCGGCAACTCGATGCACTCCACCACCATGTCCAGCGGTATGACGTAGGTGGAGTTGCCCAGCGCCACCTGGAAACCGTCGATGATGGCCAGCGTCAAGGGCAGGCAGATGCGCATGGTGGTGCCCCGCCCCGGCTCGCTGTCAATGTCGAGGCAGCCGCGCAGCGCTTCGATGCTGCGCTTGACCACGTCCATGCCGACGCCGCGGCCCGACAGGTTCGTCACCTGTTCGGCGGTGGAAAAGCCGGGTTCGAGGATGAGGTGGAAGATCTCGCGGCGCGACAGGTTCTGATCGGCGGCGACTAGGCCGCGCTGGCGGGCCTTGGCGAGGATGCGGTCGCAATCGAGGCCGCCGCCGTCGTCGCCGACCTCGATGACGATGTTGCCCGAGGCGTGGCAGGCGTTGAGCCGCAGCGTTCCGGTCGGCGGCTTGCCGGCCTCGATGCGGACGGACGGCACTTCGATGCCGTGGTCCATCGCGTTCCTGACCAAGTGCATCAGGGGGTCGCCGATTTTTTCGACCATGGACTTGTCGAGCTCGGTGTCGGCGCCGCTGATCTTCAGTTCGATGTCCTTGCCCAGATCCCGGGCCACATCACGCACCACGCGCGGAAAGCGCGAAAAGACCTCGCCGATCGGTACCATGCGCAGCTTCAGGGTGGCATCGCGGATCTCCTCCACCAGGCGCAGCAGATTTGCGGCCGATTCCGTCAGTTCCGGCTGGCCGGCGCGGCCCGCCAACAGGTGGGTGCCAGCGCCGGCGATGACCAGCTCGCCGACCAGATCGATGAGCCGATCGAGGCGCTCCGAGGGCACCTTGACGCTGAGGGCCTCGCGCGCCCTGCGTTCCTCGCCGCGCTTTTGCTTGCCCAGCGCAGCGTCCACCACCGCGGCATGGACCATGCCGGCGTCGATCAGCATCTCGCCGATCGGATCGACCTGCGGCGTCTCGCGGGCGCGGGCGGTGTGCTGGGCGGCCAGCGCGAGGTCGAGCTCGCGGCGGGTTAGGGTGCCGCCGGCGACCAGGATCTCGCCGAGGCGGGCGGTGTCTTCCGGCAGGGCTTCGATGAGCGCGATGAATTCGTCGATCCTGCTGTGCGGCGGCAGGATGCGGATGGTGGCGTCGTCGCGCACGAAATCGAAGACGGCCTCGATTTCGGCCTTGCTCGCGGCGCTCTTCAGGTCGATCTCGAAGCCCAGATAGCAGCATTCCGGATCGTAGCCGGTCCACTCGGGCAGCGCCTCGGTCAGGGTCTCGAGATGCACGATCTCGCCGCACGCGCCGAGGTAGCGGATGAACGACAACGGCTCCATGCCGTTCCGGAGCACGTCGGCGCCGAAGCGCAGGGACAGGTGCCAGTGATCGGCACCGCCCACCGGCCCGCCGCCGTCGGTGCGGATCGCTTCGTCGGGCGGTGGTATCGCGATGGCGTGCGCCGGGGCTGCGATCGGCCGCAGCCAGCCGTGCAAGCGGCGCTCGAGCTCGGCGCCGGCGGCGGCCAGCGCGGCCGTGTCGCCCGCGGGCGCCGCCACGAGGCTGCCGATATGATCCTTGCACTCGAGCAGGAGCGCGGTGAGCGGCGCGTCGAACGCGATCTCGCCATTGCGCAAGCGGTCGAGGACGCTCTCGACGCCGTGGGTGAACTGCACCACGGCATCGAGCGCGAACAGGCCGGCCGAGCCCTTGATGGTGTGGGCGCAGCGGAACAGGGCGTGGAGGTCGTCGGGCGCCAGTTCGTCGCTTTCGGCGGCGAGCAGAATGGCTTCCATCTGTGCCAGCAGCTCGCGGCACTCGTCGAAGAAAGTGCCCAGGGCTTGATCGAGATTCACGGCCTTTCCTTCAGCGCTCGAGCGGATCGTGGGGGAGTACCAGCGGGTCGCCGAGGGGGCCGGCGAGGTTGGCATGGTCGAGCATCTGCAGGACCGCCGCCGAATGGTGGACGAAGCGCACGCTGCGGCCGGCCAGGCGCTTGGCCATCAGCATCCACTGCAGGCCAGCGGTGTCGACGTCGGTGACGCCGGACAGATCGATGTCGATCGGGCCGGGGCCAAGGGCTTCGATGTCGCCCTTCAGCGCGGCGACGGTGTAGATGCTCAGCTCGCCGTCGAGCAGGGCCTGCATGGCCCCGCCTCGGGAATCCACGATGCGAAAGCTCATGGCGCCCCCTACATGACCAGCTTGGCGACGGCGTTGAGCATCTGCGCCGGCTGGAAGGGTTTCACGATCCACGCCTTGGCTCCCGCGGCCTGGCCTTCCTGCTTCTTGCCCTCTTGCGCCTCGGTGGTGAGCATGATGACCGGGGTGAACTTGTAGCTGGCGTTCTTCTTCAGCTCGCGCACGAAGCCGATGCCGTCGAGGTTGGGCATGTTGACGTCGGAAATGATCAGATGCACCCGCTGGCCGGTGAGCTTCGCAAGGGCATCCCTGCCATCGCAGGCCTCGATCACTTCGTAGCCGGCGCCCTTCAGGGCCATGCTGACGACCTGGCGCAGCGACGCCGAGTCATCGACGATCATGATGGTCTTGGACATGGGAATCTCCGTCTGTCGAGTCGAATGGCTTAACGAAGACCGCAAAGCGGCTCCTGGAAAGGGCTGCGCGCATGGCGGTCTTTATGATGCGAGGTGGAAATTGCCATGTCCGTCAGTCCTGTCCAGCCGTCCCCAGCGGGTCGGCAAGCTCCGTCAGGCGTGCCAGCTCGTCCAGGGCCAGCGCCCGGGGCAGGTCGAGGATGATGATGAAGTGACCCCCCACGCGGCCCATGCCGGCGACGAAGTCGCTGCGCAATCGCGCTCCGAAGCTGGGCGGCGGCTCGATGTCGGCCGCGGGGATTTCCAGCACTTCATTGACCGCATCGACCACGACACCCAGCACCTGGGGCGGCTCGCCTTCCAGCACTGGCGGCACTTCGACGATGACGATGCAGGTGCGCCGCGCCACGCTGGTCGGTGCCCGGCCGAAGCGGGCCGCGAGGTCCACCACCGGCACCACCGCGCCGCGCAGATTGATCACGCCGCGCACGGTCGCAGGCATCATCGGCACCTGGGTGACCTGCCCATACTCGATGATCTCGCGGATCTGCAGGATGTCGATGGCAAAGGCCTCGTCGGTCAGCGTGAATTGCAGGTAAAGGCGTGCGGCGGCGTCTGCACCGCGCTGGCGCAGGTCGGTCAGGGCGGCCGCGCTCATGGTCTGCATTGCCGTTTCCATCTCCGACTCCTAGAAGGCCACGTATTCGGGCGTTGCCAGCGCCGGCGCCGATTTCGCCAATGCCGGCTTGGCGTTGGCCGGCCGAGTGCGGGAAGATTCGGTCCGGGGGGTGGCCGGGCGCTTACCGGTGCCGTCGGTTAGCTTGAACACGGCCATCAGCTGCTGCAGCTGTTCGGCCTGTCCGTTCATCTCTTCGGCGGTGCTCCAGAGCTCCTCGGAGGCCGAGGCGTTCTGCTGGGTGGTCTCGCTCAATTGCGCCATGGCGGTGTTGATCTGAGACGCGCCGGCCGCCTGTTCCTCGGAGGCGGCGGTGATCTCCTGCACGAGCTCGGCGGTCTTGTTGATCGAGGGCACCATCTCGTCCAGGCGTGCCCCGGCCTGCTCGGCAGTCTGGACGCTGGAATCGGCCAACTCGCCGATTTCCTCGGCCGCGACCTGGCTGCGCTCGGCGAGCTTGCGTACTTCGGCCGCCACCACCGCGAAGCCCTTGCCGTGCTCGCCGGCACGCGCCGCCTCGATGGCGGCGTTCAGGGCCAGCAGATTGGTTTGGTAGGCGATCTCGTCGATGATGCCGATCTTGCTCGCGATCGACTTCATCGCCGCGACCGTCGCGCGCACCGCGGTGCCGCCGTCGCTCGCGTTCTTGGCGGACTGGTTGGCGATGCCGTCGGTGACCTTGGCGTTCTCGGTGTTCTGGGCGATCGACGCGCTCATCTGTTCCATCGAAGCCGAAGTCTCTTCGAGGCTGGAAGCCTGTTCGGAAGCGCTCTGGGCGAGCGCCTGGGACGTGGCGGCGACTTCGCCCGAGGCCGACGACAGCGCGTCGGCCGCGCCGCGCACCTCGCCGATGGTGTGCGACAGGCGTTCGACCATCGCCTTCATCGCGGCCAGCAGGCTGTCCCGGTCGCCGCGGCGCAGCACGATTTCGCGGCTGAGGTCGCCGGCTGCCACCTGCCGGGCGATTTCGGCCGCATAGCCGGGCTCGCCGCCGAGCTGACCGGTGAGATTGCGCGTGATCA
>DAOMOP010000007.1:49468-50010 GCA_035444405.1 Rhodocyclaceae bacterium | reverse complement strand
GCACGCACTCGACACCAGCGACGACCTGGCGATCGAAGCGCTCGCCGACGCACATGCCGCTTTGGAGGCGCCGGCCAAGGCTGGCTCGCGACGCAAGTCCGGCGCAGGCCGCAAGCGCGGCTCTGCCGGTGACGGGCAGGCGGCCCCAGCCGTTGCCGGTGAGGCGGCGTCCGGGGCGCCGACGGCTGCGGAGCAGGCGTCGGCCGTCGAGCCTGCAGTCGCCCCCGTTTCGCCGCCCGATGCGGCGGCGCCGACGCCGCCGGCAGGCGCATCGGACAGCGCGGCGAGCGCGCCGGCGGCCAAGGCCGGCACGGCGCGGCGGCGCACGCGCACCGGAACGGCCACGGCATCGGTCACGGCGAAGCAAGCCGTGGCCGAGGCTGAAAGCGGCGTCGCAGCGAGCGGCGAAACGACATCGGCCGGTGAAACCGCAGCGGCTGGCGCACGTGCCGACGCGTCGGAGGCAAAGGCGGCCAGGTCGGCTGGCCGGCGGCGTTCACGCGATAGCGCGTCGGCGAAAGCTGCGGCGGGGGAGCCGGCGG
>DAOMOP010000007.1:46692-49417 GCA_035444405.1 Rhodocyclaceae bacterium | reverse complement strand
CGCAAGCCGGCCGGTGGGGCGCGCGGCACGCGCAAGGCGGCCGATGACGCGACGGCGGACAAGGGCTGAGCGCACGCGCTATGATCATCGGCGGGTGCCGAGCGAGCGGCGCCCGTCGTCACGACCGAAGAGGAAGCGAGCATGACCGGACTCCCGCCGCTTGCCGCGGAACGACTCTACCGCGCGTGCGATACGGCGCAGTTTGCCTTCGAGACCACGGCCGAGCTCGAAGACCTCGGTGAAGGCATCGGCCAGATGCGCGCCATCGATGCCGCGCAGTTCGGCATCGGCATGCGTCACGCCGGCTACAACCTCTACGTGATGGGTCCCAGCGGCAGCGGCAAGCGCACCCTGGTGCGCCAGCTCCTCGACCAGCAGATCGCCGCGGGCGGGCGCGGCAAGCCGTCGGACTGGTGTTACGTGCACAACTTCGCGCAGCCCGACAAGCCGCGCGCGATCCGGCTTCCGGCCGGCTTGGGTACGCGCCTGCGCACGGACATGCAGCAGCTTCTCGCCGAGCTGCAGGCGCGCATTCCGGCGGTGTTCGAGGGCGACGAGTACCGCCGCCGCCTCGCGCAGATCGACGACGAGTACGGCGAGCGGCAGAAGCAGTCGTTCGGCGAGGTCGGCGACGAGGCGGGTCGCCGCGGCATCGTGCTGATGCGCACCCCCAACGGCTTCTCGTTCGCCCCGGCCAAGGACGACGAGGTGATGAGCCCGGAGGACTATGCCAAGCTCTCCGAGGACGAGCAGGCGCGCATCCAGCGCGACATCGCCGAGTTGCAGGAGCGGCTCGAGAAGGTCGTGCGCCAGGTGCATCAGTGGCGGCGCGAGCGCTTCGAGCGCGTGCGCAAGCTGAACGAGGAGGTCGTGCTGTTCGCGATCGGTCACCTGATCGATGCGCTGCGCAGCGACTATGCCGAGCACGAGCCGGTGTGCCGCTACCTCGCCGAAGTCCAGGCCAACGTCATCCAGAGCATCGACGAGTTCCGCGCGCCGAAGGAAGCCGCCGGAGGCGTCGCGGCGCTCGCCGCCGAGGGGCCGGATTTCAGCCGCTTCGCCGTGAACCTGCTGGTCGGGCACGGCGCGGACGACGGCGCGCCGGTCGTGCTCGAGGACCACCCGACCTTCCAGAACCTGCTCGGACGTGTCGAGCACCTGTCGCGCTTCGGCGCGCTGGTCACGAACTTCACGCTGATCAAGGCCGGTGCGCTGCATCGCGCCAACGGCGGCTACCTGCTGCTCGATGCGGTGAAGCTGCTGTCGCAGCCGTTCTCGTGGGACGGATTGAAGCGCGCGCTCGCGACGCATCAGGTCCGCATCGAGTCGCTCGGCCAGGCCTACAGCCTGATCAGCACCGTGTCGCTCGAGCCCGAGTCGATCCCGCTCGACGTCAAGATCGTGCTGCTCGGCAACCGCATGCTGTACTTCCTGCTCGCCGAGTACGATTCCGAGTTCCGCGAGCTCTTCAAGGTCGCCGCCGACTTCGAGGACGAGGTCGAGCGCAGCGCCGACAACGACCTCTTGTACGCGCGCCTGATCGGCACGCTGGCACGGCGCGAGAAGCTGCGCGACTTCGATCGCGACGCGGTGGCGCGGCTGATCGAGCACGCCGCGCGCCGCGCCGAGGACGCGCACAAGCTGTCGACGCACATGGACAGCCTTGCCGACCTGGTGCGCCAGGCCGACTACTGGGCCGCGCGCGCGACGCGCGACGCCGTCACGCGCGCCGACGTGCAGCAGGCCATCGATGCGCAGATCCGGCGCTCGGACCGTCTGCGCGAGCGCTCGCACGAGGCCATCCTGCGCGGCATCCTGCACATCGACACCGACGGCGAGCGCGTCGGCCAGGTCAACGGCCTGTCGGTGGTGCAGCTCGGCGACTTCACCTTCGCGCAGCCGTCGCGCATCACCGCCAGCACGCGGCTGGGGAGCGGCGAGCTGGTCGACATCCAGCGCGAGGTCAAGCTGGGCGGCGCGATCCACTCGAAAGGGGTGCTGATCCTGTCCTCGCTCCTGGCCTCGCGCTATGCCGCCGAGCAGCCGCTGTCGCTGTCGGCGAGCCTGGTGTTCGAGCAGACCTACGGCCAGGTCGACGGCGACAGCGCGTCGGTCGCCGAGTTGTGTGCGCTGCTGTCATCGCTCGCCGAGGTGCCGATCCGCCAGTCGCTGGCGGTCACCGGTTCGGTCGACCAGTTCGGCCGCGTGCAGGCGATCGGTGCGGTCAACGACAAGATCGAGGGCTACTTCGACATCTGCACCCGGCGCGGGCTCACCGGTCGGCAAGGGGTCGTGATTCCGGCCGCGAACGTCGCCCACCTGATGCTGCGCCACGACGTCGTCGAAGCCGCCGCAGCGGGGCGCTTCCGGGTGCACGCGGTCGACACCGTCGACCAGGCGCTCGAATTGCTGACCGGCATGCCGGCCGGCCAGCCCGGTGACGACGGCAGCTGGCCCGAGGGCTGTCTCGGCCGCCGCGTCGCCGAGCGGCTGCAGCGCTTCGGCGAGCTGCGCCGTGCGTTTGCGCGCGAGCTCGAACACCACAGGGGAGACGCCGATGGCCGCAACGACGAATGATTCGCATCGGATCGTGCGTGTCGTCGTCGCCCTGGACGAGTCGCCGCGCAGCGTCGCGGCGCTGACGACCGCCGGTGCGCTCGCCGCCGAGCTCGACGCCGAGCTCGCCGGCCTCTTCGTCGAGGACGACAACCTGCGGCGCCTGCTC
>DAOMOP010000007.1:45620-46682 GCA_035444405.1 Rhodocyclaceae bacterium | reverse complement strand
GGCCTGCCGTTCGCGCGCGAGTTCAACCTGCTCTCGGGCGAGGTCCGGCCGCTGTCGCCGGCCGAGTTCGAGCGGACGTGGCAGCGCCAGGCCGAGGCGATCGAGCGTCGCCTCGCCGAAGCGGCCGGGCGGCTGCGCGTGCGCTGGTCGTTCCGCATCGCCCGCGGCAGCCTGCCGGCCGAGATCGGCGCGCTCGCGCAGGCGCACGACCTGCTCGTGCTCGCCGAGACGAGCTACCGGCTATCCGGCATCGCTGCAAGTGCGCGCGTCGGGCCGGTGCTGGTGCTGTTCGAGGAGCCGGCCGCCTCCGCGAACAGCCTCGAGGTCGGCGCACGGCTCGCGCGGCTGAACGGCGCCGAGCTGGTGCTGCTGATCGATGCGCCGAGCGACGAAGCCTATCGCATCACGTGCGCGCGCGCGCAGCTGGCCGTGCACGGGCTCGGGGCATCCGGACGCTGCGCGCGGCTCCCCGCGCTGGACGGGGCGAACCTGATCCGCGCCGCCCGGCAGCACGCCGCCGGCTGCCTGGTGCTGCCGGACCGGCAGCGCTTTCTGACGCAGGCCGCGCTTGCGCGCGTGCTCGACGAGCTCGACTGTCCGGTGGTGCTGACCCGCTGACAATTCGTGCCATGTACGCCGACGGCCGAAGCTGCACGCCCGCTCGGCCGGGGCACTCGGTAGAATGGAGGCCCGTGAGCCTTCCTGCTGGTGAGTCCATCGTGGCGATGATTTCCGAGCCCCGCTTCCGCATCGCGATCAACGGCTACGGCCGCATCGGCCGCTGTTTCCTGCGTGCGCTGTACGAGACCGGCTTGTCGCAGCAGCTGCGGGTCGTTGCGATCAACGAGCCGGCCGACCTGCAGAGCATTGCTTACCTGACGCGCTTCGATTCGACCCACGGCCGATTTCCCGGCGTCGTCGATACCCGCGACGACCGCCTGCTGATCGGCGACGATGCGATCGTCGTCACGCACCAGACCGCTCCCGAGGCGGTGGACTGGCGCACCCTCGAGCTCGACCTGCGGCTCCTCGCGCGATTGCGCCTGCTGCTGCCGCAGCTGC
>DAOMOP010000007.1:40853-45610 GCA_035444405.1 Rhodocyclaceae bacterium | reverse complement strand
CGACCTGGTGGTCGAGTGCTCCGGGCACTACAGCAGCCGCGCCGAGCTCACGCGTTTTCTGGATGCGGGCTGCCCGCGGCTGCTGCTGTCGCATCCGGGCAACAGCGGCGACGACGTCGATGCGACGGTCGTCTACGGCACGAACCACGAGGCGCTGCGCGGCGGCGAGCGGCTCGTCTCGAACGCCTCGTGCACGACCAACGCGGTGGTGCCGGTGCTCGAGCTGCTGCACCGCGAGCTCGGCATCGAGCAGGCGCTGCTGACCACGCTGCACTCGGTGATGAACGATCAGCCGCTCATCGACGGCTATCACCACGCCGACCTGCGCCGCACGCGCTCGGCGATGCAGTCCATCATCCCGGTGTCGACGGGGCTCGCGCGCGGCGTCGAGCGCCTGCTGCCGCAGCTCGCCGGGCGCGTGCAGGCCAAGGCGATCCGCGTGCCCACCCACAACGTGTCGGCGATTGACATGGTGTTGAGTGTCGCGCGCGACGTCGGCGCGGCGCGCATCAATGCGCTGATGCGCGAGGTCGCCAACGGCCCGCATGCCGGCCTGATCGCGTATTCGGAAGAGCCGCACGCGTCGATCGACTTCAACCACGACGCCCATTCGGCCATCGTCGACGGTGCGCAGACGCGCGTGATCGGGCCGCGGCTGGTCAATCTGGTGGTGTGGTTCGACAACGAGTGGGGGTTCGCGAACCGCATGGTCGATGTCGCGCGGCACTGGCTGATGCGCGCGGGCTGAGCGCCGGGCGTCCGAGCGTCGATCGGGAGGAGTCCTGCACGCGTGGTGCCCGACGGCGTGCTGCCGGGCTGCTGACGGGCCTGCCGCGCGCGGCTCGGCACCGATTCGAAAGCGGGCGAGCCGGTCCGGCCCGGGCGGCCTCGCCCGCCGTGGCTATTTCGCCGGCATGATCAGGGTCAGCCCCGCCTCGACCCGGTCCGGATCCGGCAGCACGTGGCGGTTGGCTTCGTGGATGCGCGGCCAGTGTGCCCCGTCGCCGTAGAAGCGGGCTGCGATGATCGCCAGCGTGTCGTTCGGGCGCACCCGATAGAGACCGTGCGCGCCGCTCAGACGGGCGGCGAGGAGCTGCGCGTCGGCGACGGCGGCGGCGGCCTCGTCGAGCTGTCGGCGCTGTTCCGGGGTCGGATTGCGGCGCAGACGCTGGCGCAGCGCGAGGTAGTGTTCGGCCGCCTGTGCGGCGGCCGTGCGTGCGGCCTCGGCCGAGGCCGTGCCGCCTTCGCCCGGGGCAAGCCGTGCGCGCGCCGCGGCCAGCGCCTCGTTGGCCGCGGCGAGCTCGGCCGCCAGCGCATCGCGCTCGGCCTCGGCCTCGCTGGCGGCGCTGCGGGCGGCGCGGGTTTCGGCTTCGTGTGCGGCGAGGGCGGATTCGGCCTCGCGCGTGGCGGCCTGGATGCGCGCGAGCTCGCGCATCGCGGCATCGGCGTCGGCGCGGGCCTGCTCGAGGGCGGCGCGCAGGGTTTCGAGCTCCGCCGCCTGAGCCTCGCGGGCGGCCTCGGCCGCGTCGAGGCGCTGGCGCAGTGCTTCGACCGCGTCGGCGGTGCTCTCTTGCGGGGCGGAAGATGCCGAGTGCGTGTCGGCGGCCGCCGGGCCGGCGAGCGTCAGTGCGGCGGCCGTCGCGAGCGCAATGGCCGCGGGACGCAGCGACAGGCCCGGCCGGTGCTTCGATGGGTTGGTGCTCGACATGTGCTTTTCCTCCCTTCGTCGTCATTGGCGATTGTTGCCGGACCGGGGTCCGGGTGTGTGCCGGAATGCATGACACCGCGCGCCTGCCGGCATCCGCAGCAGTTTTATCTGCATATTCTGGCAGGAATTCGTCATGGCCGGTGTGAGCGATTGCCGCGGCGCGCGACCGATCCCGTCCCGGCCCGCGCGCTCGGGGAGATGGCGTGCCGTCGCGCAGGCGGGCGACCAGGGGTACACGGCGGCGGGTGTCGACGCTATGCTCCTCGCAGTCGCCCGTTCGTGCGAATGCGGCGGCCGCAGCGGCCATCCAAGAGAGGCACGACCATGACCGACATCGCAGCCCTGCTCGGCGCCGAGGCCGACTCCCTGCTCGGCCACACCTGTGCGGGCATTGCGCGCGACATGCTCCACCTTCCCGGGCCGGATTTCGTCGATCGCGTGCTCGTCGACGCCGACCGCAAACCGGCCGTGCTGCGCAATCTCGCGGCGCTGTTCGGCCACGGGCGGCTGGCCGGCACCGGCTACCTGTCGATCCTGCCGGTGGACCAGGGTGTCGAGCATTCGGGCGCCGCATCCTTCGCGCCGAACCCGCGCTACTTCGACCCGCGCGCAATCGTCGAGCTCGCCCTCGCGGGTGGCTGCAATGCGGTCGCCTCGACGCTCGGGGTGCTCGGCGCGGTCGCGCGCCGCTATGCGCACCGCATCCCGTTCATCGTCAAGCTCAACCACAACGAGCTGCTGTCGTACCCGAACAGCTACGACCAGTGCCTGTTCGCCGACGTCGAGCAGGCCTTCGAGATGGGCGCGGTGGCGGTCGGTGCGACGATCTATTTCGGCTCGCCCGAGTCGCGCCGCCAGATCCGCGAAGTATCGCAGGCCTTCCGGCGCGCGCACGCGCTCGGCCTCGCGACGGTGCTGTGGTGCTATCTGCGCAACGATGCGTTCAAGCACGAGGGCACCGACTACGCGGTCGCGGCCGACCTGACCGGGCAGGCCAACCACCTCGGCGTCACGATCGAGGCCGACATCGTCAAGCAGAAGATGGCCGAGAACGACGGCGGCTTTCGCGCGCTCGGCTTCGGCAAGACGCATGCGCGCGTGTATGCCGAGCTCGCCGGCGAGCACCCGATCGACCGCGTGCGCTACCAGGTCGCCAACTGCTACATGGGGCGCGTCGGCATGATCAACTCGGGCGGCGAGTCGCGCGGCGCGGGCGATCTCGCCCAGGCCGTGCGTACCGCCGTGATCAACAAGCGGGCCGGCGGCATGGGGCTGATCTCCGGCCGCAAGGCCTTCCAGCGGCCGCTGGCCGACGGCGTCGCGCTGCTGCATGCGATCCAGGACGTGTATCTGTCGCCGGACGTGACGATCGCGTGAGGCCTCGGCCCCGCGGGTGTCCGCCGTGTCGCAGCCAGCCAAATGGATGCCGCAAACGGTACGGGTCGGCCTTGCCGACGCGGCCATACTGACGGCTTCGTCGTCGCCACCCCGAACCGGACTCCGAGCATGGACGCCAACGACTCCACTCCCCGCATCCGCCGTCTGCTGGTCGCCAACCGCAGCGAGATCGCGATCCGCGTCATGCGCGCGGCGAGCGAGCTCGGCATCGCGACGATCGGCATCTACTCGGAGGAGGACCGCTTCGCCCTGCACCGCTTCAAGTCCGACGAGAGCTACCTGGTCGGTGCGGGCAGCAAGCCGATCGCGGCCTATCTCGACATCGACGACATCCTGCGCGTCGCCCGCGAGGCCGGCGCCGACGCGATCCACCCCGGCTACGGCTTCCTGTCCGAAAACCCCGATTTCGCTGCCGCCTGCGCGCGCGCGCACATCCGCTTCGTCGGGCCGACGCAGGAGGTGATGCGCCGACTCGGCAACAAGGTCGCCGCGCGCGAGCTCGCGGTGCAGGCGGGCGTGCCGGTGATGCCGGCGACCGGGCCGCTGCCGCGAGAGGCCGAGGCGGTCGAGGCCCTGGCGGCCGACATCGGCTATCCGCTGATGCTCAAGGCGAGCTGGGGCGGGGGCGGGCGCGGCATGCGCGTGATCCGCGAGCCGGCCGAGCTGGCCGGGCAGGTCGAGGTGGCGCGGCGCGAGGCCGCCGCCGCGTTCGGCAACGACGAGGTGTATCTCGAAAAGCTCGTCGAACGTGCGCGCCACGTCGAGGTGCAGATCCTCGGCGACCTGCACGGCACCATCGTCCATTTGTTCGAGCGCGACTGCTCGGTGCAGCGGCGGCACCAGAAAGTGGTCGAGCGTGCGCCGGCCGCCTATCTGAGCGAGGCGCAGCGGCGCGCGCTCTGCGAGGCGGCACTGCGGCTGGCGCGCGCAGTCGGCTACACGCACGCCGGCACGGTCGAGTTCCTGATCGACGCCGATACCGGCGCGTTCTATTTCATCGAGGTCAACCCGCGCATCCAGGTCGAGCACACCGTGACCGAGGCGGTCACCGGCATCGACATCGTCAAGGCGCAGCTCCGCATCAGCGAAGGGGCGCGCATCGGGGTCGCCGACGAGAGCGGCGTGCCGGCGCAAGCCGACATCCGTCTGAACGGTCACGCGCTGCAATGCCGTCTCACCACCGAGGATCCCGAGAACAACTTCGTGCCCGACTACGGGCGCATCCGCGCCTACCGCAGCGCGGCCGGCATGGGCGTGCGGCTCGATGGCGGCACTGCCTATTCGGGTGCGCTGATCACGCCGTACTACGACTCGCTGCTGGTCAAGGTGACGACCTGGGGCGCCTCGCCCGACGAGGCGATCCGGCGCATGGATCGCGCCTTGCGCGAGTTCCGTGTGCGCGGTGTGACGACGAACCTCGCCTTCCTCGAGAATGTCATCAATCACCCGGTCTTTGCCGGCGGCGAGTGTACGACGCGCTTCATCGACGAGACGCCGGAGCTGTTCCAGATCACGGCGCGGCGCGACCGCGCGACGCGGCTGCTGCGCTTTCTCGGCGACGTCATCGTCAATGGCAACCCGGAGGTGCACGGGCGCGAGCGCCCGAACCACGTGCCGCGCGCGCAGCTGCCGGCGGGGAGCGTGCCGGCGG
>DAOMOP010000007.1:37277-40830 GCA_035444405.1 Rhodocyclaceae bacterium | reverse complement strand
CGAGGCGCTCGGCGCGGACGCGTTCGCACGCTGGATGAAGGACGAGCGGCGCGTGCTCGTCACCGACACGACGATGCGCGACGCGCACCAGTCGCTGTTCGCGACGCGCATGCGCACGCGCGACATGCTGGCCATTGCGCCGTACTACGCTCACCTCGCGCCGCAGCTCTTCTCGCTCGAATGCTGGGGTGGAGCGACCTTCGACGTGGCGATGCGCTTTCTCGGCGAGGATCCGTGGGCGCGCCTCGCGGGGCTGCGCGAGCAGGTGCCCAACCTGCTGCTGCAGATGCTGCTGCGCGGCTCGAACGCGGTCGGCTACACCAGCTATCCGGACAACGTCGTGCGCCACTTCGTAGCACAGGCCGCCGATGCCGGCATCGATCTGTTCCGCGTCTTCGACTCGCTCAACTGGGTCGAGAACATGCGCGTGTCGATCGACGCGGTGCGCGAAAGCGGCAAGCTGTGCGAAGGCACGGTGTGCTACACGGGGGATCTGAGCGCCGCGCGGGCTTCGAAGTACGACCTCGGCTACTACGTCGGCATCGCCCGCGAGCTCGAGCGTGCCGGCGCCCACATCCTCGGCATCAAGGACATGGCCGGCGTGTGCAAGCCGGCCGCGATCCGCCAGCTCGTCACGGCGCTCAAGCAGGAGATCGGCCTGCCGATCCACTTCCACACGCACGACACCAGCGGGATCGCCGCGGCCACCGTGCTGGCCGCGGTCGAGGCCGGCGTCGACGCGGTCGATGCGGCCATGGACAGCATGAGCGGGCTCACCTCGCAGCCCAACCTCGGCGCTATCGTCGAGGCGCTGCGCGGCAGCGAGCGCGATCCGGGTCTTGCGCGCGACGGACTGCGGGCGATCTCGCACTACTGGGAGGGCGTGCGCCAGCACTACAGCGCGTTCGAGAGCGACATCCGCGCCGGCACCGCCGACGTCTATCGCCACGCGATGCCGGGCGGCCAGTACACCAACCTGCGCGAGCAGGCCCGGGCGCTCGGTATCGCCCACCGTTGGCCGGAGGTGGCCGAGGCCTATGCCGAGGTCAACACGCTGTTCGGCGACATCGTCAAGGTCACGCCGACCTCCAAGGTGGTCGGCGACATGGCGCTGTACATGGTCACGACCGGCCTGTCGGCGGCCGATGTGATGGATCCGCAGCGCGAGATCGCATTTCCCGAGTCCGTCGTGTCGCTGTTCCGCGGCGAGCTCGGCTTTCCGCCCGAGGGGTTTCCGGAGGCGATCAGCCGGCGCGTGCTGAAGGGTGATCCTCCGCCGCGCGAGCGCCCCGGCGCGCATCTGCCGCCGCAGGATCTCGACGCCGCACGGGCCGAAGTGGCCGAGCTGACCGGCGCGCCCGCGTCCGACACCGAGCTCGCGTCGTGGCTGATGTATCCGAAGGTATTCGCCGAGTTCGTGCGCCGGCGCGAGCGCTTCGGCGACGTCGGCGTGCTGCCCACGCACGCGTTCTTCTACGGCTTGCGCGAAGACGAGGAGATCGCCGTCGACATCGACCGCGGCAAGACGCTGATCATCCGCTACATCACGCGCACCGAGCCCGACGACGAGGGTTTCAGCAAGGTGTTCTTCGAGCTCAACGGCCAGCCGCGGGTGGTGAAGATTTCGGTCAAGGGGCTCGAAGGGCTCGCGCGCGCGCATCCGAAGGCCGACGACGCGAACCCCGCTCACATTGCCGCGCCGATGCCGGGCATGGTCGTCAGCGTCGCGGCGGCAGCCGGCCGCAAGGTCGAGAAGGGCGACCCGCTGGTATCGATCGAGGCGATGAAGATGGAAACGGTGATTCGCGCCGAGCGCGCCGCGGTCGTCGACGAGGTGCTGGTTGCACCGGGCGTCGCGGTCGAGGCGCGCGACCTGCTGGTGGTGCTGCGCTGACCCGCGCGGCGCCCGGGCTCCCATAGGGCCGGTGCGCCGTCCCCCGGCGATTGGACCCCAAACTCACGAACGGAACCCGAACATGAGCTGTTTTCTCGGCATCGATACCGGTGGCACCTTTACCGACGCGGTGCTGCTCGACGAGCGGCGCGAGGTCGTCGCCGCGGCGAAGAGCCTCACGACGCGCTACGACCTCGCGGTCGGCATCGCCGAGTCGATCGCGAAGCTGCCCGCCGAGCGCCTCGGCGAGGTCGCGCTGGTGTCGCTGTCGACGACGCTCACGACGAACTCGGTGGTCGAGGGCAAGGGCTCGCCGGTGTGCGTGCTGCTGGTCGGCTACGACGCGCAGCAGGTGCGCGCGAGCGGCCTCGCCGAACTGCTCGGCCCCGAGTGCATCGTCACGATCGCCGGTGGCCACGACGCCGGTGGCGGCGAGCGCGAGCCGCTCGACGAGGACGCCGCGCGCGCGGCGATCCTGAGCCGGTGCGACAAGGTGTCGGCGTTCGCGGTGTCGGCGGGCTTCAGCGTGCGCAATCCGGCCCACGAGCTGCGCGTGCGCGAGCTGGTGCGCGCGCTCTCGGACAAGCCGGTAACGTGCGGGCACGAGCTCGCCTCGTCGCTCGGCGCGCCGCGTCGGGCGATGACGGTGGCGCTGAACGCGCGCATGGTCGCGCACGTCAAGGCGCTGATCGACTCGGTGCAGGCGATCCTCGCCGCGCGCGAGATCGACGCGCCGCTGATGATCGTGAAGGGCGACGGTTCGCTCGTCAGCGCTGAGTGCGCGCTGCAGCGGCCGGTCGGCACGGTGCTGTCCGGGCCGGCGGCGAGCGTGATGGGCGCGTGCGCGCTGAGCGGGCTGCGCGATGCAATCGTCGCCGACATGGGCGGCACGACCACCGACATCGCGGTGGTGCGCGGCGGCCGCCCCGAGCTCGCCTTCGACGGCGCGCTGATCGGCGACTGGCGGCCGATGGTCGAGGCCGTCAAGGTGTATTCGATCGGGCTTGGTGGCGACAGCGAGGTGCGCTTCGCGGGCGGGCACGGCATCGCGATCGGGCCGCGCCGCGTCGTGCCGCTGAGCCTGTTGGCGAGCGAGCATCCGGCGGTGCTCGCTGCGCTCGAACACCAGGCGCGCGCATCGCCGAACGCGAGCCAGAACCGCTTCGCGCTGCGTCTGCATCACGACGAGGCGCTGCTCGCGCAGTTGCCCGCGGACGAACGAGACGCGTGGGCGCGGCTGGCCGACGGGCCGGTCGATCTCGAGCGCGCGAGCGCCGAGGAGCGCCGCCTCGCGCGTGCCCTGGCGCGGCTCGAACGCAAGGGGCTGGTGATCTACAGCGGTTTCACGCCGACCGACGCAGCCCACGTGCTCGGCATCTCCAGTCACTGGAGCGGCGAGGCGGCACAGTGTGCGGCGCGCATCTGGGCGCGCCAGATGCGCTATCTGTACGGCTGCGGCACGTGGGCCGACGGCGATGCGCACGGGCCGGCACGCGCGGTGTTCGACGTCGTCATCGACGGCATCACGCACAAGCTCGTCGAAGCCGGTCTGCACGAGCACGGCCTCCTCGGCGAGGCGCAGGCCCACAAGCTCGCGCGCCTGCTCACGACGATGGCGCTCGATCGGCGCGGCGAGGACGACGACGCGCTGGAGCGCGA
>DAOMOP010000007.1:0-37267 GCA_035444405.1 Rhodocyclaceae bacterium | reverse complement strand
GCACCCTGGACGGCGCGCGCGGCCCGGTGCTGGCCATGCGCTTCGCGCCCGATCTGCCGGTCGTCGCGGTCGGCGGGCCGGCGCCGAGCTACTACCCGGAGGTCGCGCGCCGCCTGCGCGTCGGGCTGCAGATGCCGCGCTTCGCCGAAGTCGCGAACGCGGTCGGGGCGGTGCTCGGCGAGGTGTCCCAGCGCGTGCACGTGACGCTCGCGCAGCCTTCACGCGGCACCTTCCGCGTGTTCGCGAAGGAGGGGCCGCGGGACTTCGCGACGCTCGATGCGGCGGTCGAGCATGCCCGCGAGACCGCCGCCGCCGAGGCGAGCGCGCGCGCCCGTGAAGCCGGTGCGGCGACGCTGCGTATCGACTACGAGCGCGACGAGAACAGCGTCGCGAACGACATCGACGGCGACGTGTTCTTCGAGATGCGCCTGACCGCGATTGCGTCGGGCCCGCCGCGACTGCGGTGTGCCACGGCATCGCTCGCGAGCGAGGCCGCGGCGCCGGCCTGAGCGGCGGCGCTACAGATCGCAGCCGTCGTCGCGCCAGTCGACGCCGGCGGCCGGGTCGGTCGGCGGAATGCGACCCAGAAAGCGCATCGCGACGAGCGGCGGCCAGTCGGCGTTGGGCACCACGCCGCTCGCTGAGGCGGCGTACTGCTGCGCGAAGGCGAGGATCGCGTCGGCCGAATCGGCCTCGGCGGGCCAGCGCCCGAGCAGGTATTGCATCTTGCCCGGCTGCGACAGCGCGACGATGCAGCCCTCGGTGCACGCCATCAGGCAGCGGTTGCCGCGGATCTCGACGCGCTCGCGCTGCGGGGCGTCAGCGTGGCGCTCGCTGAGCAGCGCCAGCAGGCGTGCGCCGCCGCCGATGCCGGCTTCGCCCGCGGCGGCCGTGTCGGTGCACGTCGAGCACACGGTGAGGATTGCGGCAGGGCTGCTGGGTGATGTGTTCGTCATGGCAGTGGCGGCGCCGCCGGACCGCGGGCGGCGCACGAAACGACGGGCGACGGCCCGGATGAGACGGCACGCGGCGTGGCGTGCCGACGACGACAGGGCACCCATGGTCGCAGATTTCGCGGGGCGGCTCCAGCGCTTGGCCGCCGATGGCGCGAATCGGCAACTGCACGTCGCTTGGCGCCAACCGGCGCCCCCGCGCGATTGCCCATACTAGGGTCTCGACAGCCCCCGCAATCCCGATGGAGAAGGACATCATGAGCTCGACCGAAACGCGCCGACGCGGCGCCCGTGGCGGAAGCGAAGCCCGGCGTGCCGCACGCTCGCGCACCCAGGGTGCGCAGCTGCCCTACGTGACGCGCCAGATCCCGTTTTTCGAGGTGCTCGGCGAGGAGGGGCTGGCGATCATCGAGCACAACGCCGATACCATCCTCGAGGAGATCGGCATCGACTTTCGCGACGACCCCGAGGCGCTGCAGATCTGGAAGGATGCCGGCGCCGACGTACAGGGCGAGCGCGTGCGCATGCCGCGCGGCATGTGCCGCAAGCTGATCCAGGACCACGCCCCGCGCGAATTCACGCAGTACGCGCGCAACCCGGCGCGCAACGTGCAGATCGGTGGCGCGAATACGGTGTTCGTGCCGGCCTACGGCAGCCCGTTCATCCACAACCTGGACGAAGGGCGGCGCTACGGCACGATCGAGGACTTCCGCAACTTCGTCAAGCTCGCCTACCTCGCGCCGAGCATGCACCACTCGGGCGGCACCATCTGCGAGCCGGTCGACCTGCCGGTGAACAAGCGCCATTTCGACATGGTGTACGCGCACATGAAGTACTCCGACAAGTGCTTCATGGGCTCAGTGACGCATCCCGAGCGCGCGCAGGACACGGTCGAGATGGCGAAGATCCTGTTCGGCGACGACTGGATCGACCCGCAGACCGGCCGTCCGCGCACCTGCGTGATCAACCTGATCAACGCGAACTCGCCGATGACTTTCGACGACACCATGCTCGGCGCCGCCAAGGTCTATGCGCGCAGCAACCAGGCGTGCGTGATCACGCCGTTCATCCTCGCCGGTGCGATGTCGCCGGTCACGGTGGCCGGCACCGCGGCGCAGACGCTCGCCGAGGCGATGGCCGGCATGGCCTTCGTGCAGCTCGTCAATGCGGGCGCGCCGGTGGTGTTCGGCAGCTTCGCGAGCTCGATGTCGATGCAGTCGGGCGCGCCGACCTTCGGCACGCCCGAGCCGGCGCTGGTGCTGTACGTGATGGCGAACCTCGCGCGCCGGCTCGGCGTGCCGTTCCGCTCGGGCGGCTCGCTGACCGCCTCGAAGATCCCCGACGCGCAGGCCGCCAGCGAGAGCGCCAACACGCTGCTGCCGACCGCGCTGGCGGGCGTGAACTTCGTGCTGCATACCGCCGGCTGGCTCGAAGGCGGGCTCGCGATGGGCTACGAGAAGTTCGTCATGGACGCCGACCAGGCGGGCATGATGCAGGTGCTGATGGGTGGCGTCGACTTGTCCGAGAATGGCCAGGCGATGGACGCGATCCGCGAGGTCGGCCCGGGCAAGCACTTTCTCGGCTGCGCCCACACGCAGGCGAATTTCGAACACGCGTTCTACCGCTCGCCGATCGCCGACAACAACAGCTTCGAGCAGTGGGACGCGGAAGGGCGGCAGGACATGGCGCAGCGCGCCAACGCGCGCTGGAAGAAGCAGCTCGCCGAGTACGAGGCGCCGCCGCTCGACCCCGGCGTCGACGAGGCGCTGTGCGCCTATGTCGCGCGGCGCAAGGGGTCGTTTCCGGACTCCAACGTCTGACGGCGCGAATGGTAGCGACCTGGCCGGGACGATCGACGATCGCCCGGCCGGGCCACCGACGACCGGCACCGTCGGCGGATTCCGTTCGTGCGGCAACGGCCGGCCGCGGCGCTCGATCCGTGTTGCACGCCGGATGCAGGGTGGGAAATACAAATGACAATGCGTGTCATTTGTAACAATACTGTACAATGTTCGTGAGAAAGCATTCTCGCAAGCAGACGTTTGTCTGACATTCCCAACCCGCCAGCCAGCCAGTCGCCTCCTTGCGGCAAGCCAGCGAGCTTCTTGCCGCAAGGATCGATTGATGAACTGCAACACTTCAGAGCGTGCCCCCCTCCATTCCCCTCTGCGCCTGACACGCCTCGCGCTGGGCATCGCCGCCCTGTTCCAGCTGTCGGCGGTGGCCGCCGCGACCGAGGTTCAGCTGCCCCGCATCGACGTCGTCGCCAGCGATGCCGAGGCGGTCAGGAAGATCCCCGGAGCCGTCAATATCGTCGGCCCCGAAAGCCTCGAGCAGGCCCAGCCGCTGTCGACCGAGGCCGCGCTCAAGCGCGTGCCCGGCATCGTCATCAAGCCCGAGGAAGAGACCGCCGTCGTCGCCAACATCGGCATGCGCGGCCTGAGCGCCGCCGACTACAAGACGCTGATCCTCGAAGACGGCGTGCCGGTCGCACCGGGCCTGTTCGTCGGCAATGGCCGCTACTACAACCCCCGCGTCCAGCGCATGGAGAGCATCGAGGTGCTCAAGGGCGCGGCCTCGCTGCGTTACGGCCCGAGCACCATCGGCGGCGTCATCAACTACAAGACCAAGACCCCCGAGCCGGGCCTGTCCGTGTCCGGTCGCGTCGGCTCGCACCGCTATCGCGAGGCCACCGTCGAAGCGGGCGGGCGCTCGCCCTCCGGCGAGGCCATCGGCGGCCTGGTGTTCACCGGCGCGCGCAGCGACGGCTTCCTGGACAAGGGTTTCGAGATGCAGGACCTGATGGTCAAGGGCGGCATGGCGCTCGGTGACAATCAGTGGGTCGGCGTGAAATTCACCCACTACGAGAACGACGCGAACATCTCCTACCGCGGCATCTTTCTCGACGCCTTCCGAGCCAAGGCGGACTTCAACCCGGCGCCCGACGACTGGTTCCTGACCGAGCGGCGCTCCTTCGACATCAACCACGAATGGAGCATCAACGCCGACGCCACGCTGAATACCCTGGTCTACTGGAGCAGGATGCACCGGGACTACTGGCGTTTCGGCACCGTCGGCGGCAACCCGACGAAAATCGTCGATGGCCTGACGCAGTGGAACTTCAGCGACAATGTCAATGGCAACAACCGTGAGTTCGAGCGCGTCGGCGTGGATACCCGGCTCAACTTCGGCCATGACAGCTTCGGCATGCGCAACGAGACCGAGCTGGGCCTGCGCTTCATGGACGAGGACATGGTCGACCAGACCATTCAGGCGACGCGCGCCACGCCGCGCACCGGCACGATCGGAAAGGACGTCGTCGACTCGGCCAGAAGCTACGCGCTGTTCGCGCAGAACCGCTTCGTGCTGAGCGAGCGCCTGGCCATCACCGCGGGCGTGCGCGTCGAGGACTACGAGCAGGATCGCCGCGACCGTCGCAAGAGCGCCGACCAGGGCAACAGCGCGAAGACCTCGAACACCGAAGTGCTGCCCGGCATCGGCGCGACCTACCAGCTCACCCCGATGGCACAGCTATACGGCGGCGTCTACAAGGCCTTCTCGCCGGCTCTGAACGGCGACGCGCTGGACGGCCTGACCGATCAGAAGCTCGACGCCGAACGCTCGATCAACTTCGAGATCGGCGTGCGCGGTGGCAGCGAGCGCCTGCGCTACGAAGTCACCGCCTTCCGGATGGACTTCGACAACCAGATCATCCCCGCCAACAGCAACACCGCGTTCCAGAAGACCAACGGCGGCGAGACGCTGCACCAGGGCCTCGAAGCGGCGATCGGCTACGACTTCGCGAACGGCTTCAGCGTCGACGCCAACGCCACCTACATCGCGGACGCCGAATTCGTCGAAGACCGCTTCAAGGCCGACGGCACGCTCGATATTCCCGACGGCAACCGTGTCACCTACACGCCGGAATGGGTGGCGAACCTGATCCTCGGTTACCGGTCCGGGCCGCTGAAGACGGCCCTGAGCATCAACTACGTCGATGCGCAATACACCGACGCCGCCAACACGCGGGCGATCAAGGAAAACACCTCCGGCTTCTTCACCGGCAGGCTCGATGCCTACACCACCGCCGACCTGACGGCGAGCTACACCGTCAACAGGCAGCTCACCGTCTTCGGCGCGGTGAAGAACCTTGCCGACGAGCACTACATCGCGAGCCTGCGGCAGGGCATCTACGTCGGCCCGGAGCGCAGCTTCGAGGTCGGGGCCCGGTACAGCTTCTGATCGGGTGCCGCGCGGAGCGTCCGCTCCGCGCGGCGGGCCGGTGGCGGACCGGCTTTCGCCGCCGGCTCCGGATTTTCCGGCAACTCAGCCCGGCTCGGGCATGCTGTGCCACCATATGCGTGCCTCGGCGCACAAGCCGTCGGCAAACGTCGCCTGGAGCACGCCGTCGAGCACCATGCGGGGCAGCGGATCGCCGGGGTTGCGCGAGGGCAGGCTGGTGCCGGTGGATTTCGCCCAGATGCGGAACAGCTCCTCGGAGGCGACCTGGTAGCTGACGTTCCAGTGCGCGATGCCGGCGCCTTCCGTGCTCGCCAGCACTTCGAACGCGACGCGCACGTCCTTCTGCAGCTGCACGCGTTTCCAGTATTCCACCAGCTGTGCGGTTCCGCTCTGGACCTGGAATGGCGTGTTGTGGTAGCGGCCGTCCGGGTGGAACAGCGCCGCGAACATGGACGGATTGCGCTCTTCCCACGCCTGCTTGTAGCCCTGCATGAACTGCTCGATGTTCATCCTGACCTCGCTATGACGCGTTTGTGATTCCCGGGCGATGTTGCGATGAAGCCCGCGGCCGCTACGCCTGGTCGCTCGCGGCGACGAAATCGGCGACCAGCTCGAGGACGACGCCGGGGCGCTCGCGGTGCGGCACGTGGAAGGTGTCGGCGAGGATCTCGACCCGCGACGGACCGGCCGACAGCTGCCCGATCATCTCGGGGTGGCAGGTCGTGCCGTATTCGTCGTGTACGCCGTGGATGGCCAGCACCGGACTGGCGACCTGCGGCAGCACGGGGGCAAGCGACCACTCGCCGAATTCCGGATGGAGCCAGTTCTCGGTCCACGCGTCGACGACCCAGCCGGCCTTGTCGCCGTGGTACTTTTCGAGCCGTCCCAGCTGCGATGCGTCCCTGAACTGCTCCTTCGCCTCGGCGATGCTGCGCAGCGTCAGATCTTCGGCAAAGACCTGGGCCGACTCGGTGATCAGCGCTTCGCAGTCCGCGCCGAACTGCGCCGCGCAATGGATGGCCATGCCGCCGCCGACACTGTGGCCGAAGGCGATGAAGCGCTCGATGCCGAGTTGTTCGCGCACGGCGGGGAAATACGTCCTCGCCTCGTCGGCGATGAAGTCGAGCCCCGGCCGCCCGGCGCGTGGGTCGGACTTGCCGAAACCGAGCCGGTCGTAGGCGATGACCCGCCGTCCGGTGGCGCTACTCAGTTCGGCCGGAAAGTCGCGCCACAGCGCGACGCAGCCGAGCGAATCGTGAAAGAGCACGATCGGGCTGTCCGGAGCGGACGTGATCGGTCGGGCCGATGGCGTCCACGAGCGCGCGAAGATGCGCCCCTGCGGATGCTCGATCCAGTGGTCGCGGGAAAGGACGCCGGGGGTGTTGAGGTCGGTCATTGATTGTCGTCTCTGTGGTTGAAGGGGCCGGGCCGCCCGGCGCTCTGCGGCGCCATCGGGGCAGGTCGGCAGCGTGGTGGTTTTCATGCCGTGCCGTATTGTTCCGGTGATTTTTGTTCACGTTGCCGTAAACGTCAACCTGTGCCGCCGGCAAAGCTGGCTGCCATTCAGCCTGCTTTCGCCCGCTGCAGCAGGCGATCGAGGCGGTTCGCGAACGCCTGCCGATCCGCGGCGCCGAAGGCGGCCGGCCCGCCGGTGTCGACGCCGGTGCTGCGCAGGGTGTCCATGAAGTTGCGCAGGTCGAGCAGTTCGCGGATGTTCTCCTTGCCGTAGAGCTCGCCCCTGGGCGACAGTGCGTGCGCATCCTTGGCGACGACTTCGGCGGCGAGCGGGATGTCGGCGGTGATGACCAGATCGCCGGCACAGGCGTGGGCGGCGATGTACTTGTCTGCCTCGTCGAAGCCTCCCGGCACCTGGATCATGCGGATCAGCGCGGAGGCGGGCACGCGCAGAGACTGGTTCGCGACCAGGGTCAGCGGACGTTTGGTGCGCTCGGCGGCGCGGAACAGGATGTCCTTGATGACGCCGGGGCAGGCGTCGGCGTCGACCCAGATGTGCATGTCGGGCGTCTCCTGGAGGATGGAAAGTGCGAAAGCCGTGTGGTCGCGACGCGACGCGCGCTCGTGGGTTCGAGGCTCCGCGCGCGCCGCTCGGGACGCCGCGTGCCTCAGTCCGATGCGCTCGGCCGGCGGATGCCGATCACGCGGCCGAGGCTGTCCGGGCGCGGCAGCGTCGCGTGGGCGGCCTTCAGCGCTTCGAGGCGGCGCATCACGTCGTCCGGGAACGGCGCCGAGCGGCGCTCGCCCATGTCGATGTGCATCGTGATCAGCTCGTTGGTGGCTGCGCGCCAGCCTTCGGTGGCGTGGCGCATCTCGTGGAACAGGTGGATGCGCTTGTGGTCGGCGTCGACGAGCTGGGTATGCACCGACCACGGGTCGTCGCGCGTGAGCTCGCGGTCGTAGGTGACGTGCATCTCGAGCGCGAAGGTGGAACTCTCCGTCGCGCGGCGCGGGTCGTCCGGCGGCATGCCGAGCAGCGCCATCAGGCGGTCGGTGCCGCGATCGAAGGCGAGCACGTAATAGGCGACGTTCATGTGGCCGTTGTAGTCGATCCACTCGGCCGGCACGTGTCCGTGCGCGGTCTCGATCGGCGTGGCGGGGAAGCCTTCGGTGGTGTCGGTCATCGTTGCGGGATCTCCGGCAGGTTGGGGGTGCCGGCTTCGGACGTGCGTTGCCCGGGCCATTGTTCGCGGCGATGGGGGCCTCGTCGTGGTCGGCACATGCACATCCGGTGGCGCACGCCGTCATGCACGAGGCATGAGCGCGGCGGCAACCGGCTTGATTCCTGCGATGATAGCCGAGCGGGCGGCGGTGTGCCTCAGGTGCGGTGCCGGCGCGCAGCAGGCTGCACCCGCGCTTGCGCCTCGAGCACTCGCGCCCCGGCCTTCCGCGCCAGGCGCACCCGCAGCGCCCGCGGCAAGCCTTTGCGCGCAGCCCGGCAGAGGCCGATGGCGCCTGGGTCGGGCATCGCGCTTCGCCGGCAGCAGACGCGCACGCTCGTTCTCGACCACCGCGTAACACTCGCACACGCGCGCTTCCAGCCCGGCCCGGTCGAGTACGGTGATGTGTCCGCGCCGGTATTCGATCAGGCCGGCCTTCTGCAGGTTGCCGGCCGCCGCGGTCACGCCCTCGCGGCGTACCCCGAGCATGTTGGCGATCAGTTCCTGCGTCATGATCAACTCGTTCGACGGCAATCGATCGAGGCTCAGCAGCAGCCACCGGCACAGTTGCTGGTCCAGCGAATGATGGCGATTGCACGCGGCCGTCTGTGCCATTTGCGTCAGCAGCGCTTGGGTGTAGCGCAGCAACAAGGCGTGCAACGCCCCGCTGCGGCGTCCGCCGACACGCGCCAGCTCGTCCTGCAATGACCGCCTGCGCAGCCGGTACGCGTGCCCGGCGCTTTGCACCACCGCTCGGCTGGGCGTGCTTTCGCTGCCCATGAACAGCGGGATGCCGACCATTCCTTCGTTGCCGACCACGGCGATCTCGGCCGATGCGCCGTCCTCCATCACGCTGAGCAGGGACACGATCGAGTCGGTCGGGAAGTACGCGTCGCGGATCGGGCCGCCCGACTCGTACAGGACGTCGCCGAGCGGCAGCGACACCAGTTCGAGATTGGCGAAAAGCTGCGCACAGTGTTCCGTCGGCAGGGCGGCAAGAAGCTGGTTCTGGAGCGGATCGTGGATGGACGGCATGGACGATTCTCCAAGTCATCAACCTTGATGGAGGCGTTCAACCGACGTGCTTGCATCATTGCTTGAGGCTCGGTGGCCGTATCGGGCCCGTCGCTCCGGCAGCCCTCTCGTCGAGATACGGCGGCAGATCCGGCGCAGGCCGGCAGCGCCGCCGTGTCACCTGGCAGACCGCCGATGGCCACTCGTTCCGCGGGGCTTGGGTGCGGGCTTCGACGTTCAAGTCGGTCGTACTCTGGCCGCCGCAAATCTTGTGCCAGAAGCTCGTGACGAGGGTCCCGCAAATGTTCCCCTTGTGGTCGGAACCCGCGCTGGCCGGGGGACTACCGACCGCAGTTCGGGCTTGATCGTCGCGGATTGCCGGGTGGCGCGCGGTGCGACGCCCACCGGTGATGTCACCGCTGCGGCTGCGTCTGTCCCGAATCGGCGACGCATGCCGCCTCGACGCACGCCAATGATCGATGGCCGCATCGCCCCTCGATGTCGCCGCGAGCCGACACGTCGTCCCGCCTCGGTGGCGCCGGCTTTCGGACACTGCACCGGGTCCGCAGCCGTGAAAAGTGCGACGAGCGGGGCACGTACTCGTCGTCGACCTGCGGTCGCATCGTGTCGTCGTCGCCCGACAGTCGCCGTTTTCCAGGCCACACGGCGACCCGCTCGCCAGCGAGGGCCGAGTGCTGCCGATGAACCGATCCGCGCAGCCCTTGCTCCCCGGCGACTTTACCAGCGGTAGAGGACGCCGTTTTCGATCCGTACGCGGTCGCCGACCCTGAAGCTGGCGTCGGTGCCGATCAGCAATGCCTGATGCGAACCGTCATCCATGCGGACGGTGACCTTGTACGCGTCTGTCGTCTGCTGCTGCCGGTTCTCCATCGTGTGGCCGACGTATGCGCCACCGGCCGCGCCGAGAATGGTCGCTGCGGTTCTGCCGCTGCCGCTGCCCACCTGGCTGCCGGCGACACCTCCGATCACGGCGCCCGCGATGGCCCCCAGGCCGGGGCCGCGGTCACCGCCCTGCTGCACGAGTTCGATCGATTGCACCACGCCGGTTCCAGGGTAAACGGTGGGCGCGCCGGCGACCTGGTGTGTCGGCTCGGTGGCGCCGTAGCGCGGGGTGCCCGCGGTCTCGCAGCCGCCGAGAATCAGCGCGGCGGACGTGCCGACGAGCAGTGCGAAGATGCGGTTGGTTTTCATGGCATGCCTCCTTCTCTGTGCACAGAGCGTTGCGGGCCGGCAGACCTCGCACCGCAGTCCACGTGGTGGCCAGTGCACCGGCGCGCGTTTCGTTGCCGGTGTCCCGCAACCCGTTCACGACGCGCGTGGCTTCGCTCCTGCAGTCGATCCGGGCGAGACACCGATCCTGAGCTCGATGATTCCCCGATCAGGCTCGCTTCTCTGTGCGCTAACGCGCATAGGGGCCACCGCGCCGGTCGCTGGCCGGCCTGCTACCCGGCAAAAATCGGAAGGGAAGAGGCCGTTTCGGGGACGCGGATTTCGCTTGGGTGGGGCGGCGGGTTGGCGGCGCCGATGAGCGGGAGTTGCCGATTGAGCGCGGTTGATTCCTGTCGTGACTCGCCCCCGCTGGCGCTGGCACTCAACGTGCCGCGCGCCGTCGCGAACCGGGGCGGCCGCGGGGGCTGTCGCCGCGCTCGACTTGCGTCGGCTCGGGCAGGGCGACCGCCTCGCGCAGGTGCGGAAACGGGTCGACGCGGTGCGGAATCGCCATCGCGTTGATGAAGTGCGTCTGGAAGTTCGGCTCGACCGCGGTCTCGATCTTCTCGACGCGCCGCACCACCTCCTCGATGTCGCGGCGCGCCTGGCGGTTGAGCAGCGCGATGCGCGCTCCGGTGCCGGCGGCGTTGCCGACCGAGGCGACGTGCTCGAGGGCGCAGTCGGGGATCAGGCCGAGCACCATCGCGTACTTGACGTCGATATGGCTGCCGAACGCGCCGGCGAGGCTGATGCGGTCGACGCGTTCGGCGCGCATGTGCTCCATCAGCAGGCGGATGCCGGCGTACAGCGCGGCCTTGGCGAGCTGGATCGCGCGCACGTCGTTCTGCGTGATCGCGAGGCGCCGCTCGGCGCCCTCGAACAGCGTGTACGAGAACGTGCGCCCGTCCGGCTGGATGCGCGCGGTGCGCGCGGCGAGTGCGCCGTCGATGACACCGTCGCGGTCGATGATGCCGGCGAGGAACATCTCGGCCATCACCTCGATGATGCCCGAGCCGCAGATGCCGGTGAGCCCGGTCGAGGCGGTCGCCTCGGCGAAGCCAGGCTCGTCGGACCACAGGTCGCAGCCGATCACCTTGAAGCGCGGCTCGAGCGTCTCGGAGTCGATGCGCACGCGCTCGATCGCGCCCCGCGCGGCGCGCTGGCCGCAGCTGATCTGCGCGCCCTCGAAGGCCGGGCCGGTGGGGCTCGACGCGGCGAGCAGGCGATGGCGGTTGCCGAGCACGATCTCGGCATTGGTGCCGACGTCGACGATCAGCGTGAGCTCGTCGTTCAGGTACGGCGTCTCGGACAGGATCACCGCGGCGGTGTCGGCGCCGACGTGGCCGGCGATGCACGGCAGCGCGTAGACGCGCGCGTTCGGGTGGATGTAGAAATCGACTTCGGTCGCCCACAGGCCGGACACCGACTCGTCGGTCGCGAGCGCGAACGGCGCGCCGCCGAGCTCGACCGGATTCACGCCGAACAGCAGGTGATGCATGATCGGGTTGCCGACGAACACCGCCTCGACGATTTCGGTGACGCCGATGCCCGCCTCGGTGGCGAGCTCGAAGGCGAGGTCGTTGAGCGCGCCGCGCACCTCGCGCGTCATCTCCTTGTCGCCGCCGGGGTTCATCATCACGTACGAGACGCGGCTCATCAGGTCTTCGCCGAAGCGGATCTGCGGGTTCATCCTGCCCGCCGACGCGACCACCTTGCCGGTCTGCAGGTCGCACAGGTGCGCGGCGATGGTCGTCGAGCCGACGTCGACGGCCATGCCGAAGACCTTCTCGTGAAAGCCCGGCCACACGGCGATGATGCGCTCGCTGTTGTACACCGCCACGGTGACTTTCCAGTCGCCGTGGCGCAGCGCCCCCTGCAGCTCCTGCACGACGCGGATGTCCGACCACAGCCCGGTCAGGCGCCAGTCGAAGTCGAGCGCGTCCTTGAGGCGGCGCAGGTCCGACGACGGGAAGTGCATGTCGGGCTGCTGCACCTCGACGTAATACAGGCGCACGATCGGGTCGAGCTCGATGTCGAGCACTTCGGCGCGCTTGCGCACGATCTGGCGGTGCACCTGGCTCTCGGCCGGCACGTCGATGACGACGTCGCCGAGCAGCGTGGTCGAGCAGCTCAGGCGCCGGCCGTTTTTCAGCGCGCCGTGCTCCTGCTCCCACGCCTGTTCGGTGTCGCTGCGCCCGCTCAGGTTAGCCGCGCACGAGCTGACGCCGTGCTTCGGGAACTCGCCCTCGCTGAGCACGACCTGGCAGCGGCCGCACAGGCCGCGGCCGCCGCACACCGAGTCGATGTCGACGCCGAGGGCGCGTGCGGCCTGCAGCACCGGCGTGCCGACCGGAAAGCGGCCGCGGCGGCCGGACGGGGTGAAGACGACGAGGGCGTCCTGGGTCACGGTGCGCTCCTGTTGGGGTCGGGGGGCGGGCGACGCGGTCCCTGTGGCCGGGACCTTGCGTGCGTGCCTGCGCCGCTCAGCTCGCGACGCGGCGGCGCCGGCTCTCGCGGCGGCCGCGCGCCTCGCTGCCGTCGGCGTTGGCCGGGGCGGGCTCGCGGAACTTGCGGATCCAGCGCATGCAGTCGGGGTCGTGGCCCATCAGCACGTCGGCGCCCATGATCGCGGTCATGATCTCGGTGTGCAGCGGGTTGGTGATCGCCGAGGTCATGCCGGCGCCGATCGCCATGCTCATGAATGCCGCGTTGATGCCGTTGCGGTTGGGCAGACCGAAGCTGACATTCGAGGCGCCGCAGGTGGTGTTGACCTTGAGCTCGCGCTGCAGGCGGTAGCACAGCTGGAACACCTGGCGGCCGGAGGTGCGCACCGCGCCGATCGGCATCACCAGCGGATCGACGACCACGTCGCTGGCCGGAATGCCGTAGTCGGCGGCGCGTTCGACGATCTTCTTCGCGATGCCGAAGCGCACGTCGGGGTCCTCGGAGATGCCGGTCTCGTCGTTGCTGATCGCGACCACGGCGGCGCCGTACTTCCTGACCAGCGGCAGCACCGCCTCGAGGCGCTCCTCCTCGCCGGTGACCGAGTTGACCAGCGCCTTGCCCTTGTAGACGGCCAGCCCCGCCTCGAGCGCGGCGACGATGGACGAGTCGATCGTGAGCGGCACGTCGGTGAGTGACTGCACAAGCTCGATGGTCTGCGCGAGGATGGCCGGCTCGTCGGCGAGCGGGATGCCGGCATTGACGTCGAGCATGTGCGCACCGGCGGCGATCTGCGCCTCGACGTCGGTGACCACGCGCGAGAAATCGCCCGCGGCCATCTCGGCGGCGAGCAGCTTGCGGCCGGTCGGGTTGATGCGCTCGCCGATCACGACGAAGGGGCGCTCGAAGCCGATCACGACTTCCTTCCTGTGCGAGCTGATGATGGTGTCGGTCATGCCTGCATCCTTTGCAATTCGGGTTGAGTGTCTCGTCCCGGGTACCAGGGCACGCGCCCGTCGAGTACGCCGGAGGTCTGGATGATTTCAGCGACGGTTTCTTCCTGCCGGTAGGCCATCACGTGCACGCCGCTGACGCCTTCGATCTCGCGGATCTGCTGGATCAGATCGATGCAGATCTTCTTGCCCTCGGTCTTCTGCTTCTGCGCCCCGGCCAGCCGCTCGATGATCGCATCGGGGATATGCACGCCGGGCACGTGCTCGCGGATCCAGCGCGCGCTCTTGGCCGAGGCGAGCGGGCCGACGCCGACGATGACGAAGACGCGCTCGGGCCCTTCGAGCAGGCCCAGGTCGCGCACCTGCGCCATGAAGGTCTTCAGCCGCGCGATGTCGAAGCAGTACTGCGTCTGGAAGAACTGCGCACCGGCGGCGACCTTCTTCGCGAGCCGGTGCGCGCGCCATTCGTAGGGCGGCACGAACGGGTTCTCGGCGGCGCCGAGGAATACGCGTGGCGGCGTGTCGATCTTGCGCCCGCTCTGGAAGCGCCCTTCGTCGCGCATCGCACGGGCGATTTCCAGCAGCGACATCGAGTCGAGATCGAACACCGGCTTGGCCTGCGGATGGTCGCCGGCCTGCACGCCGTCGCCGGTCAGGCACAGGATGTTGCACGCGCCCATCGCCGCGGCGCCGAGGATCTCGCCCTGGATCGCGATGCGGTTGCGGTCGCGGCACGAGATCTGCATCACCATCGCGTAGCCGCGGCGGGTCAGCAGCGAGCACACGCCGACGCTCGACATGTGGCAGTTCGCGCCCGAGCCGTCGGTCGCATTGATCGCATCGACATGGCCGTCGAAGATCGCGGCGCGCTTCATGACCTCGTCGGGGTCGGCCGAGTCGGGTGGATCGATCTCGGTCGTGACCGCGAACTTGCCCGCGCGCAGCACGCGCTCGAGGCGGCCCGGCGAGTAATGGCCGGGCAGGATCGGCAGCGAGTAGCCCGGTACCGGTTCGTCTTCGAATTTCATGCCTGGCTCCCGGGTTGGTTGTTGCGTCCGGCGGCGATGTCGCGCACGACCGCGAGCCACGACGAGGTGTCCTTGAGGCGGAAATCGACCGGCTTCTGCACGACGTGGATGCGCTCGCCGTGCTTCATCTGCCGGCTGCCGTCCCACGCATCGACCCACACGCACTTCATGTCCGGCTTGACCTCGCAGTGGCCGTTCAGCCGAACGCCGCCGCACGGGCCGTTGCGCAGGTTCTTGGGGCAGTTCATCGGACAGGACATTCCGGTCGAGCTCAGCGCGCACTGGCCGCACATCTTGCAGTCGAACAGAAAGCCCTTGACCGTGCGCTCGATGGCCGTGACCGGCTTCTCGACGCGCGCGTAGCCGATGCGGCGCCACAGCGGGTCGAGCCGAGCGATGACCGGCTCGAAGGCGCCGTAGATGATCTCGAAGACGCGCGAGTGGCGAACCACCCAGCGGCGCACTGCATACATGGCGGGAGTCTCCTCGGTTGGCGGCATCGCGCTTGCGGCGTGCCGCCGGGTTGTGTGTCGGTCAGGCGGCGAGGCCTTTCGCGCGGACCAGCCGCTCGAGCGCCTCGTCGTCGTAGTCGTGCTCGAGCCGGTGCGCCTCGGCCGCGGCCTCGGCGGCGAGGTCGTCGCCGCATTCACGCGGTTCGGTGCGGCGCCAGTCCTCCAGGTAGGCGTCCGAGCTGCCCTTGCCGGCGCGCATCGCGGCGCGGTCGATGGCGGCCTGGAAGCGCTCGGACAACTGCACCTTGGCGCTCTCGCGCCCCCTCTTGACGATGACCTGGGCGGGGATGTCGCGCCACAGCACCGTGATCAGCCTGGCCATCGGGTTCGCTCCATGGTCGATGCGGCCGCCGGGCCGCGTCCGCTCTCGTCTCGTGCGACCGCGCCGCCGTCGCACTGTTCATCGTCGCCCTGTACGAAACGCACCAGGCCGTGCTCGAGCTCGCCGTAGCCGGTGAGTCGCTGCTCGAACGCGAGCCCCAGCCGCTCGGCGGCGGCGCGCGCCTGCGCGACGAGGCCGTCGTCGGTGCGCTGCGCGAGATACACCAGTCGCCGGTAGTTGCCGAAGTACAGCGGCGCGAGCTCCGGGTGGCGGTCCAGCCCGAGGCCGCGGATCACCAGCCGCTCGAAGTGGCGCACGAGAAAATCGGTGACGTAGAAGCTGCCCGGCTCGGCGTCGGCGAGCGCCGCGAAGGCGCGCGTGCCGGCGTAGAACTCGTAGCAGTGCGCCCCGGGCAGGCGCTCGACACCCTCGGCCGCGAGCACGCGGTCGAGCAGCCCGCCGGTGCCACAGTCGGCGTACGCACAGAAGATGTGCGTGAAGCGTGCGCGCGCGTCACGGATCTTCTGCTCGACCGCGGCCGGGATCTTCTCCGGCCGGTTGTGCAGCTCCGGCGGCAGGCACTCGACCGTGACGTGGCGCCAGCTGTTCGCGGCGATCACCGCGGTGATCTCGCGGGCCAGCGCCCCGCAGGCGATGATCAGCGTGCGCGCCATGGCTGCACTCGCGTCCGTGCGTGCGCTCAGGCCGCGCGGCGCTGCTGGATCAGCGCCTTGGCCGTCTCGACCGCGACGCCGGCGTCGCGGCAGTACGCATCGGCGCCGACCGCCTTGCCGAAGGCCTCGTTCAGCGGCGCGCCGCCGACCAGCACGATGTAGTCGTCGCGGATGCCCTTTTCCTTCATCGTGTCGATCACGACCTTCATGTACGGCATCGTCGTCGTCAGCAGCGCGGACATGCCGAGGATGTCGGGCTTGTGCTTCTCGAGCTCCTCGAGATAGGTCTCGACCGGGATGTTGATGCCGATGTCGATGACCTCGAAGCCGGCCCCTTCCATCATCATCGACACCAGGTTCTTGCCGATGTCGTGGATGTCGCCCTTGACCGTGCCGATCACGATCTTGCCGACCGTCTCGGCGCCGGTGTCGGCGAGCAGCGGACGCAGGATCTCCATGCCGCCCTTCATCGCGTTGGCGGCCATCAGCACCTCGGGCACGAACAGGATGCCGTCGCGGAAATCGACGCCGACGATGCGCATGCCTTCGACGAGCGCCTCGTCGAGCACACGCGTGGCCGACCAGCCGCGTGCGAGCAGGATGTTGGTGGCTTCGACGATCTCCTCGCGCAGCCCGTTGTACAGATCGTCGTGCACCTGTTCGACGAGCTCGTCGTCGGGCAGCGCGTTCAGATCGAGTTCTTCTTCGTCGTCGAATTGTTCGGCCATTTCGGCTCCTCCTTCACGGGCTTGCAGGGCACCCGGATGCGGTGCCCCAGTGCTCGCAGATTAGGCGTCGACAGGCCGCTCGGCTGGCGCTGGAACGACGCGGATGTGCCGATTCGCGACATCGCCGTTTGCCCGCCAGCGACGCGCGCCGGCGCCCCTCGATGCGCCGGCCGGCGCGTGCTTCCGCCGTCCGGCAAGAGGCTTGTACGCGTGGTCGCGCGGCGAACGCAGCCCGTCGCATTCAGACATGCGGCGCGCACCGAGAGGATTACATTCGCTGACGGCTCGAGGCCAAACGAGAGCGGGCGCCGATGCTGCCGCAGGCAAGCGGGGTGCGCCCGACACATACGGACCAGAGGAACGAGGAGAAGGCGTGATGTCGGCGATGACCGAGGGGAAGAACATTTATGTGCTGAAGGCGAGCTGCCGCGGGGCGATCGGAACCGTGTCGCGCATCTCGACCTTTCTGGCCCGGCGCCACTGCTACATCATGGAGATGGCACAGTTCGACGACATCCTGACCGGCCGCTTCTTCGTGCGCACGGTGTTCTCGAGCACGCCGGGCGAGACGCCGCATTTCGATGTGCTCAAGCGCGAGTTCGAGGCCGCCGCCGCGGAGGAGGAGATGGTGTGGGAAATGCACGACACCCTCACGCGCCCGCGTGTGCTGCTGATGGTGTCGAAGTTCGACCACTGCCTCGACGACCTGCTGTACCGCCACCGCACCGGCGAGCTGAAGATGGACGTGCCGGCGATCGTGTCGAACCACCCGGACCTGAAGCCGCTCGCCGAATGGCACGGCATCCCGTTCCACCATCTGCCGGTCACGCCCGAGACCAAGGCGGCGCAGGAGGCGCGGCTGATGGAGCTGGTCGAGGAGACCGGCAGCGAGCTGGTCGTGCTGGCGCGCTACATGCAGGTGTTGTCGGAGGAGCTGTGCGGGCGGCTGAGCGGGCGCGCGATCAACATCCACCACTCCTTCCTGCCCGGCTTCAAGGGCGCCAAGCCCTACCACCAGGCCCACGATCGCGGCGTCAAGCTGATCGGCGCAACGGCCCACTACGTGACGTCGGATCTCGACGAGGGGCCGATCATCGAGCAGGTGGTCGAGCGGGTCGACCACACCTACCGGCCCGACCAGCTCGTCGCGGTCGGCCGCGACACCGAGTGCATGGCGCTCGCGCGTGCGGTGCGCTTCCACATCGAGCATCGCGTGTTCCTGAACGACAACAAGACCGTGGTGTTCCGCTGATGTCGGCCGAAATCATCGACGGCAAGGCCTATGCGGCGCGGCTGCGCGCCGAGATCGGGCGCCAGGTGGTGGTGCTGCGCGAGCAGCATCTGGTCACGCCGGGTCTGGCGGTGATCCTGGTCGGCGAGGATCCGGCCAGCCAGGTGTATGTGCGCAACAAGGCACGCCAGGCGCGCGAGGCCGGCATGGCCTCGTTCGAGTACCGGCTGCCGTTCGGCGTGCCGCAGCAAGGCCTGCTCGAGCTGATCGAGCGGCTCAACGGCGACCCGGCCGTGCATGGCATCCTCGTGCAGCTGCCGCTGCCGCCGCAGGTCGACAGCGACCGCGTGATCAACGCGATCCGCCCCGACAAGGACATCGACGGCTTTCATCCGATCAACGTCGGCCGCGTCGCCACCGGCGGGCAGGGCATCGTGCCATGCACGCCGCTCGGCTGCCTGATGCTGCTCAAGCACCGGCTCGGCCGCCTCGACGGCTTGCGCGCCGTCGTGCTGGGGCGCTCGAACATCGTCGGCAAGCCGATGGCGAGCCTGCTGCTGAAGGAAAGCTGCACGGTCACCATTGCGCATTCGAAGACGCGCGAGCTCGCCGACGAATGCCGGCGCGCCGACATCGTGGTCGCCGCGGTCGGCCGACCGCGCATGGTGGCAGGCGCCTGGATCAAACCCGGGGCGACGGTCATCGACGTCGGCATCAACCGCATCGACGCGGCCGACGGCACGACGCGGCTGGTCGGCGACGTCGATTTCGATGCGGCGGTCGAAGTCGCCGGGGCGATCACCCCGGTGCCGGGCGGCGTCGGCCCGATGACGATCGCGTGCCTGCTGCTCAACACGCTCGATGCCGCATGCCGCCAGCACGGCGTCGCGGTGCCCGAAGGCGTGATCGAAGCGGCATGGGGCTGAGCATGAGCGCCCCGCCTGCTGCGGCCTGCCTGGCGCGGCCGCTCGCGACGGTCGCCGACGTGTGCCGGCTCTTCGAAGCGCTCGCGGCCGAAGAGCCGCCGGCGTGCCGGACACGCGCCGAACACCCGCAGCAGGCGGTCGCCGCGCTGCTCGAGCGCGTCGGTCACCCCGAGCGCCGGCTGCGCGTGATCCACATCGCCGGCTCCAAGGGCAAGGGCAGCACGGCCTTGCTCGCCGAAGCGATCCTCGGCGCCGCCGGTCTGCGCGTGGGCACCTTCACGTCACCGCACCTGCAGCGCTGGACCGAGCGCTTTCGCGTCGGCGGCGCCGAAGTCGATGCGGCCGCCTTCGTCGCCGCCGCCGAGGCGTTGCGCCCGCACGCGGCGGCGCTGTGGCACGAGGGCGGCGCGCGGCGGCCGCGCTTCTTCGATTTCGCGACCGCCCTCGCGTTCGTGCTGTTCGAGCGCGAGGGTGTCGATGCGGCCGTGATCGAGGCCGGCATCGGCGGGCGGCGCGATGCCACCAACGTCGTCGTGCCGGTGGCTTCGTGCATCACCAGCATCGAGCTCGAGCACACCGACAGGCTCGGCGACACGGTGCAGGCGATCGCGTTCGAGAAGGCCGGCGTGATCAAGCCCGGCGTGCCGGTGGTGGTCGGCGCGCTGCCGCCGCTCGCGCTCGACGTCGTGCTCGCGCGTGCCGCCGCAGCCGCTGCGCCGGCTCAGGTGCTCGGATGCGACTTCACGGTCGAGGTCGCCGAGGCGGACGCGCACGGGTTGTCGCTGCGACTTGGCTGTGGCCGGCTCGTGCTCGCGGCGCGGCTGCCGGTGCTCGGCGCACATCTGGCGGGCAACGCGGCGCTGGCGGCCGTCTGTGTGGCACAGTCCGGGCTCGTCGCCGCCGAGCGGCTCCCCGATGCGATCGTGCGCGGGCTTGCCGGCGCGCGCCTGCCCGGACGCACCGAGATCCTGTGCCGCCAGCCGTGGGTCGTCGCCGACGGCGCGCACACCGAGGTCTCCGCGATGGCGCTGATGCAGGCGGTCGCGCGCCTCGGTTGCGGCGAGCGCCACATGGTGGTGTCGCTGTCGACCGGCAAGAACCTGCCGCTGCTGCTCGCGATCCTGCTCTCCGGGGCGAAATCGGTGACAGTCACCCGGGCCGACCCGCAACGCTCGCTCGCGCCCGCGTTCGTCGCGGCGAGTGCGGCGGCATGCTTTCCGCATCTTCCGGTGCGCGTCGTCGCCGACCCGCTGCGCGCGGTCACCGACACGCTCGCCGTCGCCGCGCCGGACGCGCTGGTGTGCGTGACCGGATCGGTCTACGTCGCCGGCGCGGCGCGCGGGGCGCTGATCGCGTGAGCGCGACGGTGATGCGGAATACCTCGAAGTCATTAGGCCGATTCATCGATTGCATGTATTCCGCTTCGATCGCCGATCGACTAACTTGAACATTTTATCAACGACGCAGTGGCGAGCCGCAAGAACGGCCGCCGCAACCGTCGATCGGCAGGGGAGGGGAGATGAGCGAACAACGCGTGGCATTGGTGACGGGTGGCATGGGCGGACTGGGCGAGGCGATCTGCATGCAGCTTGCGGACCGCGGGACGCGCGTGGTCGCGACGCATTCGCCGGGCAACGCGAAAGCGCAGGAATGGCTCGCGGCGATGAAGGCGCGCGGCTGCGCATTCGTCGGCGTGCCGTGCGACGTGGCCGACTTCGAGTCGGCGCAGGCGTGCGTGCAAATGGTCGAGTCCGACGTCGGGCCGATCGACGTGCTCGTGAACAACGCCGGCATCACCCGCGACGCGAGCTTCCGGCGCATGAGCAAGGACGACTGGGACGCGGTGATCCGCACCAACCTCGACTCGTGCTTCAACATGACCAAGCAGGTCATCGACGGTATGGTCGCGCGCCGCTGGGGGCGCGTGATCAACATCTCGTCGGTGAACGGGCAGAAGGGCGCGTACGGGCAGGCGAACTACGCGGCGGCGAAAGCCGGCATGCACGGCTTCACGAAGGCGCTCGCGCTCGAGGTCGCGCGCAACGGCGTGACCGTCAACACCGTGTCGCCCGGCTATCTCGACACCCGCATGGTCGCCGCGGTGCCGCCGGATGTCATGAACACCAAGGTGCTGCCGCAGATTCCGGTCGGGCGTCTCGGCAAGCCGGCCGAGGTCGCGGCGCTGATCGCCTATCTCGCCTCCGACGAGGCGGCTTTCGTGACCGGCGCCGACCTGTCGATCAACGGCGGCCAGCACATGTACTGACGGCGCCCCCGGTCGGGCTGGCGGTGCAAAGCCGGCGCTGGAACGAGCGCCCCCTTCGGACGGCCGGGCGGGGCGTTCACGCGACCGTGTCGGGCGGCAGCAGCCGGCTGTCATCGCCGTCCTCGTGCGCGAGGGCTTCCTCGACGATCCAGTCGTGCACCGCGCGCACGCGCCGGTCGTCGAGCGCGCCGGCCGGGTGCACGATGCCGTAGTACTTGCCGGTGGCGACCCGCTGCGCGAACGGTGCGACGAGCGCGCCCGAGGCGAGCTCGGTGGTGGTCAGCGTGCGCCGTGCGATCGCGACGCCCATGCCGGCCATCGCCGCCTCGATGGTGATGTGATTGCGGTTGAAGGTGTAGCCGCGCCGGATCTCGACGTGCGGCGCGCCGATGGCGCGCAGGTAGTGCTCCCACTCCGAATAGGCATGGCTGCCGCGCCAGGCGGTGACGTCGTGCAGCAGCGGGTAGTCCTCGAGGTCCTCGGGACGCACGAGCGGCCGCCGCCCGCGCATCAGCGCCGGCGTGCACACCGGGAAGATCTCCTCCTCCATCAGCACCGTGGTCTGGAAGCCCTGATAGGCGCCGTCGTTCAGGTCGATCGCCAGGTCGAACTCGCCGCCGCGCAGCGACAGGCTGCTGTCCTCGGCGTGCAGGTGCAGCTCGATGTCGGGCAGGCGCTGCTGCAGGCGCGGCAGGCGTGGCACCAGCCAGCGGGTCAGGAACGACGGCAGCGAGCGCAGCCGCACGACGCCGCTCATCTCGCCCGAGTGCAGCCGCGCCACCTCCAGGTCGATCAGCTGGTGAGCGGCATTGACGCTGTCGGCGAGCCGCCGCCCCTCGGCCGTCAGCTCGAGGCGCCGCGGCAGGCGGCGGAACAGCCTGAAGCCGAGGCGCTCCTCGAGCTGCTTGATCTGCTGGCTGATCGCGCCGGTGGTCACGTGCAGCTCCTCGGCCGCGTGCGTGAACGACAGATGGCGGGCGCTGACGGCGAACACCTTCAGCCAGGCGTGGGTCTGCGCGTTGATGGCCTTGTGCATGGTTTAGCCTGGCTCAAGCTGCGATCAGAAATTATGGTTTGCGCCGTCTTTTCGCCGCGCCGAGAATGGATTCACCCCTTCATCGAAACCGCGTGGCTTTAGCGGAACTGATCCAAGACTGCCACCCAACCGAGAGCCCCGACATGCCCATAAGCGTCCTCGACTTGTTCAAAATCGGCGTCGGCCCGTCCAGCTCGCACACCGTCGGCCCGATGCGCGCGGCTCACGACTTCGCCGCCGAGCTTAGCGCGCGCGCGCTGCTCGACGAGGTGCGGCGCGTCGAAGTGCAGCTGTTCGGCTCGCTGTCGGCGACCGGCATCGGCCACGGCACCGACCGTGCGGTGATCGTCGGGCTGATGGGCGAGCGGCCCGACACGATCGACCCCGAGATCATCGAGCCGAGCGTCGCCGAGGTGAAGCGCAGCGACACGCTGAGGCTGGCCGGGCGCGTCGCGCTGCCGTTCCAGTGGTCGCGCGACATGCAATTCCACGCCGACACGCTGGTGCGGCATCCGAACGCGATGCGGCTGCTCGCATACGGCCGCGCCGGCATCCTTTATCAGAACACCTACTACTCGATCGGCGGCGGTTTCGTCATCGACGAGGCGCAGGCGCAGGCCAACACGCTCGACGTCGACGACACGCCGCTGCGCTACGACTTCAACAGCGCCGCCGAGCTGCTCGCGCTGTGCCGCCGCCACGGCCTGCGCATCAGCGAGCTGATGCTCGAGAACGAGAAGGCGTGGCGCAGCGAGGACGAGACGCGCGCGGCGCTGCGGCGCATCTGGGACGTGATGCAGGAGTGCGTCGCCAACGGCATCCGCCACGAGGGTGTGCTGCCGGGCGGACTGAACGTGCGCCGGCGCGCGCCGTCGCTGCACCGTCGCCTGCTCGCCGGCGAGCACACCGGCACGCGCCACTCCGGCGCGCTGATCACGAAGACTTTCTCGGCGATGGACTGGGTCAATCTGTATGCGCTCGCGGTCAACGAGGAGAACGCCGGCGGCGGACGCATGGTCACCGCGCCGACCAACGGCGCGGCCGGCATCATCCCGGCGGTGCTGCACTACTACATGCGTTTCCAGCCCGACAGCAGCGACCGCGACGTCGTCGACTTCCTGCTCGCCGCGGCCGCGATCGGCATCCTGTGCAAGAAGAATGCGTCGATCTCGGGTGCCGAGGTCGGCTGCCAGGGCGAGGTCGGCTCGGCCTGCGCGATGGCCGCCGCCGGACTGGCCGAGGTCATGGGCGGCACGCCCGAGCAGGTCGAGAACGCCGCCGAGATCGGCCTCGAGCACAATCTGGGGCTGACCTGCGATCCGATCGGCGGCCTCGTGCAGGTGCCGTGCATCGAGCGCAACGCGATCGCCGCGGTCAAGGCGATCAACGCCGCGCAGATGGCGCTGCAGGGCGACGGCGAGCACCTGGTGTCGCTCGACAAGGCCATCCGCACCATGCGCGACACCGGCCGCGACATGCTCGACAAGTACAAGGAGACCTCGCGCGGCGGGCTCGCGGTGAGCTTCATCGAGTGCTGAGCGGTGGCGGCGCCGCGCGTCGTGCCGGATCGTTGCAGGGCGGGAGTCGCGGCGCGCGAGAATTGTGTTTAAGATCGTGCTGATCGAGCCGTGCGGACAGCCGGAAACGCACTCGCCAGAATCGACTCGTAACACGACGGAACGCCGCCTTCGGTGATGCCCATCGCGGTACGCGACGGACACCGTCGTGACGCAAGGACCCGGCCTTCCGGGGGAGACAACGACAAGCGAGCGGCAGGCTCACGCGGCCTGCCGCCGGAATTGCACCCGCTGCGGTGCAGGAGGAGAAATCGATGCAAGGCATCCACAGTGCCGGCGCAGCGCACCGAACCACGGAGAAGGGGCTCGCGCGGCCCCACCGGATCGGTTTCCTGCTGCTCGACAACTTCACGCTGATCGCACAGGCCGCCGCGATCGAGCCCTTGCGCATGGCCAACCAGCTGAGCGGGCGCGAGCTGTACCAGTGGTTCACGCTCAGCGAGGACGGCGCGCCGGTGCGCGCGAGCGACGGGCTGCAGGTGATGCCGGACGCCTCGCTGGCCGAGCCGCTCGAGCTCGACATGGTGATCGTCTGCGGCGGCATCGCCCAGAGCAAGTGCATCCGTCCGGCCCACATCGTCTACCTGCAACAGCAGGCGCGCCACGGCCGGCGCCTGGGCGGGGTATGCACGGGCAGTTGGGCGCTCGCGAAAGCGGGCCTGCTCGACGGCCACAAGGCCAGCATCCACTGGGAGTGCATCTCGGGCCTGCAGGAGGCCTTTCCGCGCGTGCTCGTGACGAGCCGGCTGTTCACGATAGACCGCGACCGCTACACGTCGTCGGGCGGCACCGCACCGCTCGACATGATGCTCTACCTGATCGGCCAGCAGCACGGCCGCGAGCTGATGGCGGCGATCTCCGAGATGTTCATGTGTGACCGCCTGCGCGGCGATCAGGAGCAGCAGCGCGTGCCGCTCAAGCACGTGCTCGGCACCGCGCAGCCCAAGCTGCTCGAGATCGTCGCGCTGATGGAGGCCAACATCGAGGAGCCGCTCGAGCTCGAGGAGCTCGCGCGCTATGTGAATGTCTCACGCCGGCAGATCGAGCGGCTGTTCCTGAAGTATCTGCAGTGCTCGCCGTCGCGCTACTACCTGACCATCCGCCTCAATCGTGCGCGCCAGCTGCTGCGCCAGACTTCGATGATGATCATCGAGGTCGCCACCGCCTGCGGCTTCGTGTCGACGCCGCACTTCTCGAAGTGCTACCGCGAGTTCTTTGGCGTGCCGCCGCGCAACGAGCGCGGAACGGGCACCGCAGCCGGGTCGGCGCGCATCACCGCGGCCGAATCGAAGCCGGCAGCGGCCGAGACGCCGTCCGAGACGGCGCCGCGGCCTTCGTCGGCCGAGCTCGCGCTGATGCTCGCGCAGGGCGAGGCGACCTACGGCAGCGTCTCGCGCAATCTGCACAGTCTTCCGCTCTAGCCGGCACGCGCAGCCGACGGCGCTCACTTCCACAGCTCGCGCACCGGCGTCTGCGGCGAGAAACGGTGCGCGACCTGCGCCTGCAGCAGCTCGGCCGACGCCAGCGCGTCGGTCAGCGCGTGGTGGGGCCGGTAGCGCGGCAGGTGGTAGCGGGCACGGCTGTCGGCGAGCCGGATCGAGCGCTGCCTGTGCCCGGCAAGCCGTGCGAAGAGCCCGGGGCGCTTGCCGCGGTGCAGCCGCGCCTCGAGCTCCATCGTGTCGATGACGGGGAACTCGATCGGCTCCGCGATGCGCTCGATCAGCGCCGCATCGAGGAACTTGCGCTCGATCGCACGGCAATGGACTACCAGCACGTGCCCCGCGATCGCTTCGAGGAACTCCTCGAGGATGTCGATCAGATCGGGCGCGCGGGCGATCTGTGAATCGGTGATGCCGTGCAGCGCGACCGATTCCTCGGCGAGCGGTACGCGGGGCTTGACGATCCAGTGCCGCGACGCGCTGGCGCGAATGTGCTCCAGCGTCATCGGCACCAGACCGATGCTGACGATGCCGTCGTGCTGCGGGTCGAGGCCCGTCGTCTCGACGTCCATCGCCATCAGCGGCGCGTCGGCGAGCGGGGTGTCGCCGTGGATCGCCCCGGCGGCGTAATAGGCGCGCAGGCGCGCATCGCGCGCGCTCGTCGCGAGCAGCGCGAAGCGCTCCGACCATTCGGGCGTCGGCGCGTCGGGCTGTTTGCGCCGGGGCTGTCGCAGGAGGCCGAGATGCAGCACCGCCGGCCGCGCCTCAGTTCGCCCGCCCGGGCTGGTAGCGGTACTTCAGGAATTTCTGCGCGTTGGCGAGGATCAGGAACGCGTCGCGCAGGTTCTTGCGCTCGAAGTCGGAGAGCTTCTCCGGTTCGATGCTGTTGTCCGGGTCGCGACCAGCGGCGAGATCCTCGGCCTGGTGGCGGATGCGCACCATCGAGATGAATTCGAACGCATCGTGCAGGTCCTGGCCGCGCCCGTGCGGCAGGATTTGCGCGTCGATGATGTCGCGCAGCCGCTCGAACGAGCTCTGCGCCTTCGAGCCGACCGCGAGCGCATGCACGCGGATCAGGTCGGCGAGCGGTGCGGTGCCGCGCCGTTTCATGTTGATCGTGTTGCTCTGACGGCCGTCGGACTCCATCACGAAATCCTTGAAGAAGCCCAGCGGCGGGGTGCGCAGCAGCGCATTGCGCGCCATGCAGGCGAGAAAGCGCGGATTGCCGCGGGCCTTGCGGGCAATCAGCTCGCGCAGCTCGGCGACCCACTCGGTGCGGCCCCACACGCCGTCCAGATCGAAGAAGATCGCGCTGTTGAGCAGCGACTCGGGCGTCGGGCGGTCGATCCAGTCGGTGAAGTAGTCGCGCCACACGCGCCGCGGCTGGCGCCATTTCGGGTTGGTCGCCATGATGCCGCCGGTGCAGTAGGTATAGCCGCAGCGCGCCAGGCCGTCGCTGACGAAGGCCGCCAGCGACTTGAAATAGTCGTCGTGGCGGGCGGGGTCGAAGCCGTCGTCGACAATCAGCGCATTGTCCTGGTCGGTGATGACGAGCTGTTCCTGGCGCGCCATCGAGCCGAGCGCGAGGAAACAATACGGCAGCGGCGGCGGTCCGAGCTCGGCCTCGGCCAGCTCCAGCAGCCGCTGCTTGAAGCTGCGCCCGATCACCGACATCGCCGCGCCGATCATGCGCGAGTTGGCGTCCTCCTGCACCATGCGGGCAAAGCACGCGTGCACATCCGGGGTCAGCGCGGCGAGCTCGTCTGTGCTGTGCTGGTGGAAGATGCTGCCGACCACGAACAGGCTGTTGCGCGACTCGTAACGGATGATGTCGGAGAGGGCGACCACGCCGAGTGGGCGCTGCTGCCGCAGCACCGGAAGATGATGGATGTTGTGGCGCAGCATCTGCAGCATCGCCTCGAACACGAGCTGCTTGTGCTGCACCGAGACGATGCCTGTCGACATGATGTCGGTGACCGGCGTGTCGTAGGCGAGGCCTCGCGCGACCAGGCGCGTACGCAGGTCACGGTCGGTGACGATGCCGATCACCGGCGGCGGGCCGCCTTCCTGCGCGACCTCGCTGATCAGCAGCGACGACACGCCTTCTTCGGCCATGCGCCGGGCGGCGTCGAGCGCGCTCGCGCGCCGGTCGACCATCACCGCGGCGCGTCCGACCAGCGTGTCTATCGTCGCCGTCATCAGCTGATTGGCGTCCTCGCGGCGCGATACGACGTGGCGCAGGCGTGTGCGGTCCTCGACCTCGACAAAGTCGGCGAACTGTTCGTTGTTCTCGAACAGATCCGTGAACACCGCTTCCGGGATCAGGTAGAGCAGCGTGTCCTCGAGGGCAGCGGCCGGAAAGCGCACGCGCTTGTTGCGCAGCAGCCCGAACTCGCCGAAGTAGCCGCCTTCGGTGAGGCGGTTGTAGAGCGTGCCGTTGCGCCGGAACACCTCGACCGCGCCGCTGCGTACGACATACCAGTACTGTGCCTGCTCGCCGAACTCGATGATGCGCGTGCCGGCCTTGAAGTAGCGCACGTCGACCGACGCCGCCACGCGCTCGAGCGTTTCCTCGGGGAGCTCGGCGAAAGGCGGATAGCGGCGGAGGAAGTCGAGGATTTCGAGCTGTTCGACCTGCATGGGTACGTCCGGGGTCGGCAATCGCGGGAGGAGGGGCGGTGCCTTGCGCCGCCGCGCTCCGGTGCGAACCGGAGCGCGGCGCCCGGTCAGGAGGCGCGCGGCTCCGAGGCGAGGCCCTTGATCACCGCGATGGTGGACATCAAGAGCACGATCGTGAACGGAAAACCCGTCGACACCGCCATCGCCTGCAGCGCGACCAGGCCGCCGCCGAGGATCAGCGCGATCGCCACGAGTCCTTCGAACACGCACCAGAACACGCGCTGCGGGGTCGGCGCATCGACCTTGCCGCCGGCCGAGATCACGTCGATCACGAGCGAACCCGAGTCCGACGAGGTGACGAAGAACACCACCACCAGCACGATGCCGACGAAGGAGGTGATCTGCGCGAGCGGCAGCACGTCGAGCATTGCGAAGAGCTGCAGCGGCAGCTCGGCATTGACCGCCGCTTCGTAGCCGTCCTTGACGTACTGCGTGATCGCCGTCTCGCCGAACACCGTCATCCACAGCGCGCACGCGAGTGACGGGATGATCAGCACCGAGACGATGAATTCGCGCACCGTGCGACCGCGCGACACGCGCGCGATGAACATGCCGACGAACGGTGACCACGAGATCCACCACGCCCAGTAGAACGCCGTCCAGCCTTCGGAGAAGTTGGTGTCCTCGCGGCCGATCGGATTCGCGAGCGCGGGCAGGAACTCGAGGTAGGCGCCCAGATTGGCGAAGAAGCCGGTGACGATCGCGAGCGTCGGTCCGGTCAGGATCACGAACAGCAGCAACAGCACCGCCAGAATCATGTTGATCTCGGACAGGCGCTTGACGCCGGCGTCGAGCCCGGCGACGACCGAGCCTGTCGCGACCGCCGTGATCGCGATCACGAGCACGACCTGGGTCGTGTTGCCCAGCGGCACGCCGAACAGATAGTTCAGGCCCGACGAAGCCTGGGAGGCGCCGAGGCCGAGCGAGGTGGCCAGGCCGAACAGCGTCGCGAACACCGCCAGGATGTCGATGACGTGGCCGGGCCAGCCCCACACGCGCTCGCCGAGCAGCGGGTAGAACACCGAGCGCACCGTCAGCGGCAGGCCCTTGTTGAACGAGAACAGTGCCAGGCCGAGGGCGAGGATGGCGTAGATCGCCCACGGATGCAGCGCCCAGTGGTAGATCGTCGCGGCCATCGCCAGCCGCGAGGCGGCCTCGGCGTCGCCGGCGGCAGCCCCGAGCGGTGCCCAGTCGGTGCGCACGCCGTCTTCGATGCTGGTGCCGCCGATGGCGCTGCCGAAATGCGACAGCGGCTCCGAGACGCCGAAATACATCAGCCCGATGCCCATGCCGGCAGCGAACAGCATCGAGAACCAGCCCACATACGAGTAGTCCGGTGTCGCCTTGGTGCCGCCCAGGCGCACCTTGCCGAGCGGCGAGACCACCAGGCCCAGGCACACGAGTACGAAGATGTTGCCCGCGCTGATGAAGAACCAGTCGAGCCGCGAGGTCAGCCAGCTGCGCAAGCCGCTGAACATCGGCTCGACCTCGTTCTGGAACATCAGTGTCAGCGCGACGAAGGCGACGACCGTGAGGCCCGAGATCGCGAATACGCGGTTGTGGATGTCGAGCCCGAACGGCCCGACGTTGACGACGATGTTGTCCTGGCCGATCTGGTAGTCGGTGTCTATCGGATTGACTTCACCGTCGGGGGCCATCGGATCGTGTTTTTCTGTCATTGGCGCCTCCTTGCGGGTGCGATCGACACGATGCCGTGCTTTTCGGGCCGATCGCAGGATGGGGATCTGACCGATCGAGCCCCGATGGTCGCCCAATCGGCATCGAATCACAAGGTTTGCGGTGGCGTCGTGGCTGTCGCAGGTCGCAACCGATGATGTCGGAGTCGTATCCGCGACGGTCGGCTCGAGCCGGGCATTGATCGAGGGCGGGACGGGGTGCGGAAGCTACGATCGGCGGCAGTTCGGCAAGCAGGACGCGTGGAGCGCGGACCGTCGGGCGCCGCGGGACCGGCCGGTGCTGCTCACCGCGTTCGCGGCGTGGCTGGTCTGCCGGGCGCCCGAGGGCACCATGCCACTGCCCTGACTCACTTGTGCGCGCGCTCGAGCGTGCGGCCCAGCCGCGTCGCGATCAGGCCCAGGACGACGGTGACGACGAGCAACATCGTCAGGCCGGCGCCGGCGGCCATCGGCATGCCTCGGACCACCGTGAATCGGCTGGGGTCGCGTGGATCGATCCAGCATCGCGTCTCGAGGCCCACCGGAAGGTGCCGGAGCTCCTGCACCGACCGCGTGACCCCACCGGTCGCCATTCCGGCGGCGTAGCGCAGCTCCCGGCCGGTGTCGATCGCGACCGCGACGACCGGGTGAAGCTGCATGGTGCGCTGGTGCGCGCCCGCTCTTTCGGTGCTCGATCGTCTGACCTCCTGGGAAAAGACCCGCCGGTCGAGCACGCGGCACGAGGCCTCGTCGAAGCGCACATACGGCTCCCCGCCGCAGCGGCGGCGCAGATCAGCGCCGCGCCACCTGCCACGAAGCGGCCGAAGCGCAGGTGAGGTGCTCTCGAGTATGTCGCGCGAGTCCGGCGCCACACGACCCACAGGACCATCGCGACGACCAGCGACGGCACGAGCTGGACGAGGAGGCCGGCGGTGGAGGTGATCGCGGCCCTCGCCGGGGTGCCCGCACGCTGCTGGGAGTGCTGCAAAATCTCCTCGGTGCGCTGCGCCAGGTCCAGGACGCGAGCGTCGATCGACAGGTCGCCGACGAGCAGACCCGGCACGACGTCATCCGATCGGGCCAGTACCCGCATCTGGAGTTCGCCCCGGGCGCCTGCCGGCAGCGCCAGCGCGGGCCATCGAACGGTAGACGACGTGCCGGGGATGCCGACGTCCATGAGGGCGCCGCCGTGCGAGGCGCCGATGAGAAAGATTGCGTAGTCGAGTGTCGCCCGCACGTCGAGGAGGCGATCTTGCGACGTCGGATTGTCGACGACGAGCGTTACCGTGCCCGGCTCGCCGGGGTGGAGCGGGTCAGGCGTGACCGAGATACCCGAAGGGATCCTCGGCTGCGCGCCGGCGACCGCTGCCACCAGCCAGTCGTCGCGCCCGGGCGTCATCGCTGTCCCGCCGGGCTCGGGCGTCGGCGCGGCGCCGGCCTCCAGCAGCAGCCGCCGGACCTCGTCATCGACCCCTTTCGCGAGAAGCGTGCGGCCCTCGCCATCGCGGGCGTCGGGGTCGAGCCCCGCCTCCAGGAGTGCCCCGAGCATCTCGGGATCGTCCTTGGCGTAGTGCAGAACGGGGGTGCCGAAACCGTCGCGCACCGCCGGGTCGCCCAGTCCCCGCCGCGCGATCTTCGCGGCCAGCTCGACGTCGCCCTCGGTGATCGCATTCTCCAGACGCGCCGCCCGGCCGGAGAGCAGCCCCCAGCCGGAGGCGGTCGACGTCAGCAGATCGCCGGGGGCGGCCGGCGTCAGTGTCGCCACCGCACCCGCCAGCATCAGCAGGCCGACCAACCAGGCACCCGCGTACCAGACGCTGTCGAAGACGTAGCGAGCACCGGCCACGCTCAGGTAGAGGCCGCCGCGGATCAGCGCGGCGCCCGCCAGCGCCAGCGCGATCGCAACGGGTGGGCTGACGAAGTCGTGGAGCAGGTACCACCAGAATGCGATCACCGCCAGAGTGAGCAGGCATCCGAAACGGCTGCGGCGCGACTCTCCCGGCGCTTCCGGGTTGCCGGCAGGCTTGGTCATGCTCATGGGCACCTCCTTGCGGCAGCGATCGCCACGACGCCAGGCCTTTCGGGCCGATCGCAGGATGGGGAGCCGACCGTTCGAGTTCCGATGTTCGACCAATCGGCATCGAATCTCAAGGTTTGCGAACAATCCCGGCTGTCGACGGTGGTTCGTGCGAGCGTCGGCACGTTTTCGGCGGGCTCGCCGTGCAATCGCGCCTGCCCGCCGCGCACGGCTGCCGGGTCGCGGCCCACGCCGAACGCATCGGGGGCGCGGCGGTCCCATTGCATTGACGGCAACCGGTGGCCACGGGCTGCCACAACAGGAGGGGATCGCCATGACCAAGCGTGACGCATACATGGACAAGATGAAGGCGAAGATCGACGAGTGGAACGCCGAGATCGACAAGTACGAGGCCAAGGCGAAGGCGGCCCAGGCCGATGCCCGGGTGCGCTACGAGGAGCAAGTTTCCGCGATGCGGATGCAGCGCGCCAAGGCGCGCGAGAAACTGCGTGAGCTGCAGGAAGCCGGCGACGATGCGTGGGAGGATTTGCGCGAAAGCTTCGAGGCGGCGTGGGAGAGCCTGTCCAAGGGGTTCCGGGACGCGGCCGACCGCTTCAAGTAGGCGCGATTCAAAGTCAGGGTGGTTGCGCGCGACCCCGGCCGGGGGCGCGTCGCGGTGGGGCGAGGTGACGGACATGAGACTTTTCTATTGCTCGGGCTGCGGTCAGCGCCTTTATTTCGAGAACGTGGTGTGCACGCGCTGCGGCGCTGCACTGGGCTTTCTGCCCGGGACTTTGCGGCTGGCCGCGCTGGAGGCGGCCGAGGACGGCGCGTGGCGCGCGCAGGACGACGGGCGCCGCTATCGCAAGTGCGCGAACTACGCCGACCACGCGGTGTGCAACTGGATGGTGGCGGCCGACGGTGACGAGGCCTTCTGCGCTGCGTGCCGACTGAACCGCACCATTCCGGACCTCGGCGTCGAAGGCAACCGTGAGCTGTGGCAGACGCTCGAAACCGAGAAGCGCCGCCTCGTCTATTCGTTGCTGCGCCTCGACTTGCCGGTCGTGCCGCGCAGCCGCGATGCGGCCGGCCTCGAGTTCGATTTTCTCGCCGACGCGCCATCGGCCTTCAGCGAGCGCGGTCGCGTGCTGACTGGGCACTCCGAGGGGCTGATCACGCTCAACATCGCCGAGGCCGACCCGGTCGAGCGCGAGCGCATGCGCGACCGCATGGATGAACCCTACCGCACCATCCTCGGCCATTTCCGTCACGAGTCGGGCCACTACTACTGGGACCGCCTGATCCGCGACAGCCGCTGGCTGGCCGAATGCCGCGCGCTGTTCGGAGACGATCGCGCCGACTATCCGGCCGCCCTCGAGCAGCATTATCGCGAGGGGCCGCCCGCCGACTGGCGCGAGCGCTTCGTCAGCGCCTACGCGAGCACGCACCCGTGGGAGGACTGGGCGGAAACGTGGGCGCACTACCTGCACATCGTCGATACGCTGGAGACCGCGTATCAGTACGGTCTGCGCATCCGCCCGCGCGCCGGCGACGACACGACGGATGTCAACCACGATTTCGATCCCTATCACGAGAGCGACTTCGCGCCACTGATCGAGCACTGGCTGCCGCTCACGTTCGCGCTGAACAGCCTGAACCGCAGCATGGGACACGAGCATGCCTATCCGTTCGTGCTCGCGCCGGCGGCCATCGACAAGCTCGCGTTCGTCCATCGCGTGGTAAGCGAGGCCCGTGCCGCCGGTCAGAGCGCGAACGTGCCGGCCACCGGTGCGTGAGCCGCGCCAGCGGCTTACAGCAGCAAGAGCGTCGCCAGGCCCAGAAACGCGAAGAAGCCGACCACGTCCGTGACGGTGGTGAGGATGACGCTGCCGGCCAGCGCGGGATCGATGCCGAGCCGATCGAGGACGAGCGGAATGGCCAGGCCGGCCAGTGCCGCGCACAACAGGTTGGCGAGGATGGCGGCCGCGATGACGCCGCCGATTCCCCAGTCCCCGAACCATGCGACGGCAAGCAACCCGACGACCGCCGCCCACAGCAAGCCGTTCAGGATCGAAATGCCGACTTCGCGGTTGAGCAGCAGGCGGGTGTTTCCCTTCTGGACCTGGCCCAGAGCGAGGCCGCGGATGACCAGGGTGAGGGTCTGGCTGCCGGCAATGCCGCCCATGCTCGCGACGATCGGCATCAGCACCGCGAGGGCGACGAGCTGCTCGAGCGTGGTCTGGAACAGGCCGATCACCCATGCGGCGAGAAAGGCGGTGACCAGATTGATGCCGAGCCACACCGCGCGCCGGCGTGAGCTCACCAGCACCGGCGCGAAGACGTCGGCCTCCTCGTCGAGGCCGGCCATCTGCATGACGGTGCGTTCGGAGTCCTCGCGGATCAGATCGACGACGTCGTCCACGGTGATGCGTCCGATCAGGCGGTTGTGCTCGTCGACGACCGGCGCGGACAGCAGGTCCAGATCCTGGAACAGGCGCGCGACCTCGGTCGCGCTGGTGGTCACCGGAATGCCGTGCATGTCGGTCTGCATCAGCTCCTCGACACGACGCTGCGGCTGTGCGGTGACCAGCGCGCTCAGGCGCAGTGCCCCCTGGTAACGGCCGTCGCGATCGACGACCATCAGCATGTCGGTCTGCGGCGGCAGGGTCTCGAGCAGGCGCAGATAGCGCAGCACGGTGCTGACTCTGACATCGGCCCGGATCTCGATCGGATCGGCATTCATGATGCCGCCGGCCGAATCCTCGGGGTAGGTCAGCATCGACTCGAGCTGCTCGCGGCGAGTGCCGCTGGAGGCATGCAGCAGCCTTTGCCCGAGCTCTTCGGGCAGCAGCTGAATCAGATCGACGACGTCGTCGAGCTCCAGATGGTGTACCGACGCGACCAGATCCTCGAAATCGAGCTCGAGCGCGAGTGAAGCGCAGATCTCGTCGTGCAGAAAGGTCAGCACCTTGCCGGCGCGCTCGGTCTCGACCATGCTCCACACGGCGTGCCGCTCCTCCGGCGGCAGCGCTTCGAGCAGTCCGGCCACCTTGGCCGGATGCATGCGATGCACGAGCTTGCCGAGGCGCTTGAGCTTGCCCGACTGCAGGGCCTTGCGTACCGCATCGAGCGGATCGGCGGCAGACGCGTGGTGCTGCGCGTCGGCGCCGACGATCGCACCGTCGGCGGTTTCGCCGGTGGGCTCGGCGGCCTCCGCGGACTCACCGGTCAATTGCCGGGCCACCGCCGCCGACAGATGCGCGGTCACCCGCGCTTCGATGGTCGCATCCACCTGTTGCCACAGCGCAAGGCGTGTCTCGGCGTCCAGCGTCTCGAGCATCGCCGCGATCTTCGCCGGATGGGTCTGCCGCAGCGCCTTGCGCACACGCTTGTTCTTGCCGCTGCGCAGCGACTGGATGATCGACTCTCGGTCGGATTGGTCGTGGTATTCGCGTCTGATGGTCATCGGCTACGGTCCCCGCTGGGTCGGAGCGTGGCGTTGCACGGCCCGTCGCGTCTTATCGCACCGGCAGGCCGGCATGCGCACCGGAGCGCGCGCCGGTCAGCGCAGTCGGCCGTGGTCGCAACCGGCTGTGGTGACGATCCGCGCCGCCCGCGACGGTTCGCCCTGGTCGCCGTTGCCCGTCATGATAGCGGGCGCGACGGATGCGATCACCCTTGGGTCGGAGCGCCCGTGACGGCCGGGTCAGCACCAAAGTGGCGCCGCAGGGGTGGAACCCAGGCACCGAGGTGTCGTCTAAGACATTGAACAGAAAGCGCTTGTTGTGCGAAAGGAGGTGAGTCGAGATGATGGCGAAACGGTGGCAGGAATGGCTGATGCTGATAGCCGGTGTCTGGTTCGCGGCAGCCCCATGGGCGCTTGGATTCGTCGAACAGCTGTCGACGGCGGCATTGTCGAACGCGGTCGTGGTCGGTCTCGCGATCGCGGCTCTTTCGCTCGGTGAGCTTGTCAAGCCGAAAATGTGGGAGATGGTTGCGATGCTGCTGATCGGCCTGTGGGCGATGGCGTCGCCGTGGCTGCTCGGCTTCTCGGCGGTCGCGATGGCAATGGCCAACGCGCTGATCGTCGGTGCGATCGTGTTCGTGCTCGCGCTGTGGGACGGCATCGCGCATTTCGATCTGATGAAGCACATGGGCGGCGGTCACGCGACCTGAGCCCGTGCGAGCTTCGGTATCGACGGGGACAGGCGTGCGGCAGGTCCGACGCCTGTTCTTTTTTGCCCGTGCCCGCGACCGAGCACCCCGATCGATTGCAGCGGCACCTGCCCGCCTGCCGAAGGCCGGGGCCGCCCCCGGCGCTCAGCGCAGCGGCAGCGGCAGCTCGCGCGGCACCGCGACGGCGGTGACGTTGTTCTGCGGGCTGCCTTCGATCAGCTTGTCGCTGTAGACGAGATAGACGAGGGTGTTGCGCTTGGCGTCGGCCATGCGCACGATGCGCACCTTCTTGAACAGGATCGAGGCGCTCTGCGAGAACACCTCCTCCTGTTGCCGCAGCGGCTCGACGAACGAGATCTCACCGACCTGCCGGCACGCGACCGAGGCGTCCGAGGTGTCTTCGGCAAGGCCCAGCGTGCCCATGACGCCACCGGTGCGTGCGCGCGACACGTAACACGACACGCCGTTCACCTTCGGATCGTCGAACACCTCGACCACCACCTGGTGATTGCGGCCGATGAGCTTGAACGCGGTGTCCACGCGGCCGACCGTTTCGGCCTGAGCGAGACTCGGCAACAGTGCAGCCAACGCGAGGGCGGGGAGTGCGGGGTAGAGGCGTGTCATGATCGGACCGTGCCATGTCGGGGCCGGGATTATCCCACTCTTGCGCCGCCTTGGCGGAGCGCTCTGGGCACGTGTCTCCGCTGGCAGCGGCTGCACTCCGTGCGGCGCGCCCGCGCTGCCCACCGGTTTCGAATCCATCTCGTCCCGTGCGGTTCAGAAACTCCGCGTGTCGGCGTCAGCCATTACCTGTTAAAATATGCCATAAAAATTACAAGATCTTGCTATATGATTAGTGCAAATGAGTTTAAAGTAATCGTTATTGGCGATGCTATTTCGGCCTGAGGTCATGCGATCCTCCATGTCAGCCTGGATCGGCGGGGTGCGGGTTGCGTACTCAGTCCCAGTCTGGATAGTCGCCACGTTGGCTGTCGTGCTTGCCGCAGCTCTCATCGCGTATGGTGCCTTGGGCATGTCGTTATACACAATTCTCGCCCGCGGCCTCCTCACGCAACGACTGGATGGTGATGGCGGCGTCCCTGGTGCGCTGCAGCCCGAGCCAGATCGTCTCCACCCCGGGATCCCCGTCGCCCTTGCGGGCGAGGAAGCCGCCCAGGGTGGCGATCAGGCGCAACACATCGTTGATCGTGGGCGGCTCGGCCGGCGGTTTGCGCTTGGCCAGCGAGTACGCGCCGCGAATCTCGTCAGGATCGAAGAACAAGCGCGTTCATCGATCCGGCGGTCGGTCCCGCAGGCTGCCGTTCGACGCAGTGTCGCGTCATTTTACCGGCGTTGCCCTGGAACTGGTTCCGGGTCCCTAGTTCACTGTGGGCGACGAACGGCGACGGCTTAGATCATGTCGTTATACACAAATCGCCCGCCCCTCCAGCATCCATCTGACGTATTTTCG
>DAOMOP010000006.1:27277-52467 GCA_035444405.1 Rhodocyclaceae bacterium | reverse complement strand
CACCAGGAACACCGCGGTCGCGCCGACCACCAGCATCGCGAACAGCGAACCGATGCGGTCGAACGGCAGCCACTCCGGCAGGTGTGCGGCGTAGCGGCGGGTGACGCTTTCCTTGCCCGAGTACAGGAAGCTCAGCGTGAAGCCCAGCGTGCCGATCGTGTAGGCCCAGAAGGCGGCGCGGTCGAGCGCACTGTCGGCGGCGTCCTGGTTCGGCTTGCCGAGGTAGTACATGAAGCCGAAGATCATCGCGATCATGCCGAGCAGCAGATAGGTGTGGAAGTGACCCGGCACCCACAGCGTGTTGTGCATGACGTAGTTCACCGAGATGGTGCCGTCGATGAACGCCGGCATCGCACCCGCGGCCCAGCCGAACAGCGACACGAACAACAGCCGCACGCCCATGTCCCAGCGCACGCCCGAGCGGTAGATCAGCATCAGCGCACCGTAGCCGGTGACGATCAGGATCGGGAAGGTGTTCAGGTAGCCGATGATGTGGCCCATCGCCAGCATCCAGGTCGGGAATGCGAAGTCCATCAGCAGGTGGTGCGGAAAGATGAACATCACCATCAGCGTCGATGCGGTCCACGAGGCGAGGAACACCTTGTTGGCCTTCCACGGGCGCTGCGTGTAGCGCGGCAGGATCTCGTAGACGCCGATCACCGCCATGTAGATCGTCGCGTTGATGAACACGTGGCCGAAGAAGTAGATCATCGCCTTGGCAAGCAGCGGGTCGATGTCGAAGGCGGGTACGTACAGGTTTATCAGCATCATCGTCAGAATGCTCGCGCCGACGACCAGCCCGATGACGTTGACGATGGTCACCATGGTGCTCGCGACAACCGCAGGCGGCGGGGCGTTGCCGTCGTCCTTGCCGAACAGTTGCGGCCAGCCGAGCGAATTGGCGAAGTTGCCGTAGCGCGTGACGATCGCGCGGGCGATGTCCAGGTGCAGCAACAGGAATCCGACGCCGATCACCAGCAGGCCGCCCATGAAGAGCGCCGCGGCGTGTTCGCTCCACATGCCAAGAGACGTTCCAGGCAGGGGATACAGGAAGGTCCACGCGCCGTGGAAGTCGCCGAACAGCACGCTGGCGAGGATCATCGTGACGCCGATCAGGAACAGCGCCAGGTTGGCAGCGAAGACCTTCGGCGACAGCGTCACGTACTGGCGCAGGAAGTACCACATCACCGCCGCACCGGCGATGCCGGCGATGCCGACCATGCCGGCGCCGTGCAGCGTCATCAGCTTGTAGAACCACGGGGCGCCCATCGACAGCCACTGCGACTGCTCGAGGCGCATCAGCAGGCCGAACAGCATCATCAGCAACAACACCGCCGCGGTCGTGCCCAGATAGGCCAGTACGCCGACCGAGGCGCCGCGGTCGGGCACGGGAGTGTAGGTTGGGTTTGCCATGTTCGTTTCCTCCTTTACTGTGCGACGACGTTTAGCTCGGCGATCATTGCGTGATGCACGGTCCCGCAGTATTCGAGGCACATGATCTTGTAGGTGCCGGCACGCTCGAAGGTGTGGCGCAGCGTGTTCGTGTAGCCGGGCATCGCCTGCACCTGGGCGATCAGGCGCATGTCGGGGTCGTAGATGCCGAAGCCGTGATTGACGTCCGCGCTGGTCACGCGGAACTCGACCGGCCGGCCGGCGCCGACTTCCTGCTCGCTGAGCTCCCAGTACCACAGGTGACCGGTGGCCTTGACGACCTGCACGCTGCCACCCGTCTCACGGGCATGCGTGTCGGTGTAGGGCAGATCCATCAGCGTGTAGATCATGGTCGGCCCGAATACCAGCAGCAGCGCCCAGAACAGCCTCGAGCGCAGCCGGTAGGCGCGTTTCTGCAGCGGCGCGTAGTCCGCTTCCCGCTTGCCCGAGTTGATGGCGACATAGACGAACCCGAAGGCCACCAGTCCCATCAGCGCAAGCGATGCTAGCCAAGCGACTTCCTGCATTTTTCCATCCTCCTTTCATTGCCTGGCGCAGATCTCGCGTCGCCGTGGATTCGGCAGCGGCACGCCGGCTGGTCCCTTATCGTTTCCGCCGAGTGCGCACTCGTGTGTGCACAGTCGGCGGCCCCGTCGATCGGTTAGCGAGACACATGCCAGTGTGCGTAAGCCGTTGAAATGCAATATACTGCGACGCGTCTCAAATTGGGCTGCACGATAATGCATTAACGCAATGAACGTTCAGTCAGGCGTCAAGAGTCCAGACTGAACGTTCGAAACACCGCACCGTTGTCACGCGGTGTTCGTGGCGGACGGATGTGCGTATCGAATGGACGGATCGCGACCGGGCGAGGTTGGTGCACGGTGCCGCGGCGGACGGGCCGAACGACCTATGGGGTGTGCTTGTGGATGTGCAAGACGGTGCGCATAATCGGCGCATGGAAGAAACGGACGATCACGACCGCGTCGGGGCGCAGTGGGACGACACCGATGCCGACCCCTCGCTGCTGCCCGGTATCGCGGCGCTGGTCGAGACGTTGCGGCGGCGCTGCGGCGTCGATTTTTCCGGCTACAAGCCGAGCACGCTGGTACGTCGCGTGCGCCGCCGCATGGCGCTGCTGCAGTGCGACGCGATGGCGGCCTATCTCGCCCGGCTGGCCGAGGACGAGACCGAGCGCGAGGCGCTGTGCCAGGACCTCCTGATCAACGTCACCGAGTTCTTTCGTGACGGCGAGGCGTTTTCGCTGCTCGCCGAGCGGGTGCTGCCGGACCTGCTGCGCGGGCGCGACGCCAGTGACGACCTGCGCCTGTGGTCGGCCGGCTGCGCAAGCGGCGAGGAAGCCTATTCGCTCGCGATGCTTGCGCTCGACGTCGCGGGCCAGATGGGTTTTCGCGGTGACGTGCGGGTGTTCGCGACCGATCTGCATCCGGCGGCGCTGGCGCGCGCGTCCCAGGGCGTGTTCGGCGACGAGGGCGCCGAAGCCGTTCCCGAGCCGTTGTTGCGCAGATTCTTCCAGCGCGAGCAGCACGGCTGGCGCGTCGATGGGGCTTTGCGGCGCCACGTCGTGTTCGCGCGCCACGACCTGCTCGCCGACCCGCCGTTCACGCGCATCGATCTTGCGCTGTGCCGCAACGTGCTGATCTACCTGAAGCCGGCGGCGCAGTTGCGGGCGCTCGCCCAGCTGCATTTCGCGCTCAAGCCGCAGGGTCTGCTGCTGCTCGGAGCGAGCGAGACGGCCGGCGAGTACGAGGCGCGCGCCTTCATGACGGTAGACCGGTCGCACAAGCTCTACCGCAAGCAGGCGGTCAATCTGCGCCGCGAGCTGCCCGGCGCGGTGCCGTCGCCGTTGCCGCAGTGCGGCGCGCTCGTCGCCGATGCCGTCGCGGGCAGGCAGGCGGGGACGGAGGCGCTGGAGGCCGAACTCGTCGCGACGCGCGAGCGGCTGTACGCGATGGTCCATGAGCTGCGCAGCAGCCACGAGCGCATCGACCTCGTCAACGAGGAGCTGACCGCCTCGAACGAGGAGCTGCAGAGCACCAACGAGGAGCTCAAGTCGCTCAACGAGGACTTGTACACGCTCAACAGCGAGCTGCACGACAAGAACGCCGAGCTCGCCAACCTCAACCGCGACTACGATCACCTGCTCGCCAGCACCGAGATCGGCACGGTGTTCCTCGACCGCAGCCTGCGGGTGCGCCGCTTCAGCGCCGCGATCGACGGCATCCTCGCGCTGCGCGCCCCGGACGTCGGGCGCCCGATCTCGGAGATCGCCTACGGACTGGGCGATGCGCAGCGCTTTCTCGCCGCGCTGCAGCGGGTCGCCGCCAGCGGCGAGCGCATCGAGTGCGAAGTCGAGGTCGCCGGCGGACGCTGGTTCCTCGAGCGCATGCTGCCGTTTCGCGGCGACGGCGGCGTCCATGACGGCGTAGTGCTGACGTATACCGACATCAGCGGCGTCAAGACGGCGCAGGCGGAGATCGCCGCGCTGGCGGCCGAGCGCACGCGGCTGCAGGGCATACTCGACGCATTGCCGGAGGGCGTCTACATTGCCGGCGCCGGGCACGACATCGAGTACCTGAACCCGGCGCTCGAGCGCCGCTTCGGCCCGACTGCGGGGCGCAAGTGCTACGAGTACTTCCACGGCCGCAGCGAGCCCTGTACGTGGTGCAAGAACGATCTGGTGCATGCCGGCGAGTCCGTGCACTGGGAGTGGACCGCGCCCGACGGGAGTACCTACGATCTTTTCGACATGCCGTTCCGCAACCCGGATGGCACGGTCAGCAAGTTCGAGATCTTTCACGACGTCACGCCGCTCAGGGAAAGCCAGCGCCAGCTCGCTGAAGCGGCGGCGCTCGCGCAGGTCGGCTACTGGGAGTGGCGGCTGCCGCACGGCGAGCTGCACTGGAGTCCCGAGACCGCGCAGATTCTCGGTCGCCCGCCGGGCGCGCGCGCCTCGGACAAGGCGGTGTTCATCGAGCACGTGCATCCGGAGGAGCGCGCGCGCGTGGTGCGCGAGCTCGACGAAGCGGTCGAGCAAGGGCGGCCTTATCTGAGCGAGTTCCGCTTCGTGCGCGCCGATGGTGCGATCCGCACCGCGCGTGCGACCGGCCATCTGCAGTACCGGCAGGACGGCGAGCCGCTGCGCCTGTCCGGTGCGATCCAGGACATCACCACGCTGCGCGCGACCGAGGCGGCGCTGCAGTTGAGCGAGGAGCGCTTCGCGATCGCGCTGAAGGCGGCGCCGTTCGCGGTCGCGATCACGCGTGTCGCCGACGGGCGCTTCGTCGAGGTCAACGACCGCTACGAGACGCACTTCGGCTGGAAGCACGACGAGCTCGTCGGACGCACCTCGGTCGAGGTCGGCCTGTGGCCCGACAACGACAGCCGTCAGCAGTGGCTCGAGATCCTCCAGCGCGACGGCATGGTGCTGGACTTCGAGACGGTCGGCTGCCACCGCAACGGCGAGCTGCGCCAGGTCAGCGTATCGTCGCGCTACATCGACATCGACGGCGAGACGCACGTCCTGACCTTTGTTCAGGACATCACCGAACGCAAGGAAGCCGAGGCGCGCATCGAGTACCTCGCCCACCACGATGCGCTGACGGGGCTGCCCAACCGCGTGCTGTTCCGCGACCGCTTCGCGCTCGCGACCGCGTGGGCCGAACGCGCGCAGGCCAAGGTCGCGCTGCTGTTCGTCGATCTGGATCACTTCAAGACCATCAACGACACGCTCGGCCATCCGGTCGGCGACGGCCTGCTCAAGCTCGTCTCGACGCGGCTGCGCGAGTGCGTGCGCGAGACCGACACGATCAGCCGGCTCGGCGGCGACGAGTTCCTGATCGCGCTCACCGACGTCCGCGATGCGCAGGCGATCAACCGCGCGGTCGCGAAGGTCTTGGAAGCGCTGTCGCAGCCGTTCGAGCTCGAAGGTCACGCGCTCACCAACACGCTGTCGATCGGCATCGCGATCTGGCCCGACGACGGCACCGGCTTCGACACGCTGCTGAAGAACGCCGACACGGCGATGTACCAGGCCAAGCGCGCCGGGCGCAACACCGCGCGCTTCTATACCGAGCAGATGAACGTCGATGCGGTCGAGCGGCTGCAGCTGCGTGCGGCACTGCATCGCGCGCTCGAGAACGATGAGTTCGTGCTGCATTACCAGCCGCAGATCGATCTCGGCAGCGGCCGCGTCGTCGGCGTCGAGGCGCTGGTGCGCTGGCACCGCGAGCGGCAGGAGCTCGTGCCGCCCGGGCGCTTCGTCCCGGTCGCCGAGGACAGCGGGCTCATCGTGCCGATCGGCGACTGGGTGCTGCGCGAGGCCTGTTCGCAGGCGCGCCGCTGGATCGATCAGGGCTTCGCGGCGCTGACGGTCGCCGTCAACCTGTCGGCGGTGCAGTTGCAGCGCGGCGACCTCGAGCGCAGCGTCATCACGGCGCTGTCCGAATCCGGGCTGGAACCGAGCCTGCTCGAGCTCGAGCTGACCGAATCGCTGCTGCTCGACGATGCCGAAGGCGTCATCGAGACGCTGCGCCGGCTCAAGTCGCTCGGCGTGCGCCTGTCGATCGATGACTTCGGTACCGGCTACTCGAGCCTCGCCTACCTGAAGCGCTTCGCCGTCGACAAGCTCAAGATCGACCAGTCCTTCGTGCGCGATATCGCCTCCGACCCGGACGACGCCGCGATCGTGCGCGCGATCGTGAGCATGGCCCGCGCGCTCAAGCTCAAGGTCGTCGCCGAAGGCGTCGAGACCGAGGAGATCGAGCGATTCCTGCGCGTGTTCAACTGCGACGAGGCGCAGGGCTACCACTTCGCGCGGCCGATGGTCGCCGAGGCGCTGTCGCAGTGGCTGCGCGCACGCCCGGCGACACGGGGCTGACGACGATGAGCGAACCGACAAGTGTGCGGATGCCGCTGCGCATCGACGCGCCGCGGCTGACCCTGCGCCCCTTTGTGGACGACGACTGGCGTGCATTGCACGCACACTATTCCGACCCGGAGTGCACGCGCTTCACCTTCGGCCGCGCGCTGTCCGAGGGCGAGAGCTGGCGGGCGATGGCGAGCATGGTCGGCCACTGGCTGCTGCGCGGCTATGGCCCGTATGCGCTCGAGGACAAGGCCAGCGGCGCGGTGCTCGGCGCGGTCGGCCTGTGGTATCCGAACGACTGGCCGGCGCCCGAGATCAAATGGGCGCTGACGCGCCGCTACTGGGGCCAGGGCTATGCGAGCGAGGCGGTGCGCGCGGTCCAGCGCGCGGCGCGCGAGTGCATGCCCGACACGGCGCTGATCAGCTTCATCAACGCCGACAATCATCCGTCGATCGCGCTCGCGCTCGCAGTCGGCGCGACGCTCGAGGAGGAGCGCGCCTTCCGCGGCGGACACTGGCACGTGTATCGCCACCCGCGCGCGCCTGTGCGATGACATCCGAGGTCTGCCGTGCCGCAGCCGATGCACCGGCGTGCCCGGTGTGTCTGGCGCGCGCCACACGCCCGTTCGCGACCGTGCAGCGGCGCGATTACTGGCGCTGCGCGGTGTGCCGGGCGACCTTCCTCGAGCCTGCGCAGCGGCCCGACGCGGCAGCCGAAGCGGCGTACTACCGGCTCCACGACAACGATCCGCTCGACCCGCGCTACCGCCGCTTCCTCGCCCGGCTCGCCGAGCCCTTGCTCGCGCGGCTGCCGGCGGCCGCGGCAGGCCTCGACTACGGCTGCGGTCCCGGCCCGGCGCTCGCCGCGATGCTGCGGGAGGCCGGTCATGCGGTCGCACTGTACGATCCGTTCTTCCATCCGGACTTCACGGCGCTCGCGCGCCGCTACGATTTCATCACCTGCACCGAGGTCGTCGAGCACTTCCACGCCCCGGCGCACGAGTTCGCGCGCCTTGCGGCCCTGCTCGAACCCGGTGGCTGGCTCGCCATCATGACCTGCTTCCAGACCGACGACGCGCGCTTTGCCGGCTGGAACTACCGGCGCGACCCGACCCACGTCGTGTTCTACCGGCGCGAGACCTTCGCGCACCTCGCCGGAGTGCTCGGCTGGGAGTGCGAGGTTCCGCAAAAGGACGTGGTGCTCTTGCGCAAGCCGTAGTCGGCCCGCCCCCACACTGTGGTCCGCCCATGGCCAATGCCTGGCACATGCGTCGCGGGCGGCGGTGGGCGGGGCCGGCCTTGCCGTCGCGGGCGTCCCTCGGTGCGACGGCATCCGCGTGAACCTTGGCGATGCTTGCCGCGACTCATCAGCGGGAGACGACAACAGACGTCGTCGCCGCAACGTCGCTGCGCCGCAGATCGGCCGTTGTCGGTGACGCGGCATGAGGTGACACGATGAAGATACTCGTGGCCGGAGCCTTCGGCAGCGACGAAGCGCGGGCGGGCGACCTGGAAAGCTTCTGCGACGCTCTCGGTGCGGCGATCGCGCGCCACCGGCACGTGCTGCTGAGCGGCGCGCGCAGCAGCCTCGACGCACGCGTCGTAGGTGCCGCACACGCGGCCTTGCAGGCCGAAGGCTGCACCGACGTCGAGGAACGCGTGATCAGCTACGTGCTCGCCGGCCACCCGCCGGTGCACGAGTACGGCACCGTGCTGAAGTCCCGGCTCGCGACCTGGGATCTGACCGAACACTGCTTCTACGTACCCGAGCCGGTGCGCGAGGCCGACGTCGTGGTCCTCGTCGGCGGCCACCACGGCACGCTGCGTGCCGCCAACTGGGCGCGCATCGCCGGCAAGCCGCTGCTGCCGGTGGCGGTGTTCGGCGGTGCGGCCGAGCACATCTACGCGCAGGAGCTGCACGACTTCCACGCCAAGTATGGCGGACGCATCGACGAGATCGACTACCAGCAGCTCAACGGCATCACGAACGACTGGGAGCGGCTCGCCGAACGCGTGGTCTCGCTCGCCGAGCGCATCGCCACGTCGCGTTCGGTGGCGGTGCTGATGTCTTATTCGCAGCGCGGCGAGCTCATCGACGCATACGAGTCGTTTCGCAGCGTGTGCGCCGAGCCGGCCTTCGGCTACGCGTGCGAGCGCGTCGAAACGTCGAACACCGTCGGGCGCATCGTGCCGCGCATCCTCGAGCGCATCGAGCAGGCCGCCTTCGTCATCGCCGATCTGACCGAGCTCCGCAACAACGTGTTCTACGAGGTCGGCTACGCGCAGGGGCGCGGCAAGCAGGTCGTCCTGACCGCACGGCAGGGCACCGAGCTGCCCTTCGACGTCCATGACATGCCGGTGCTGTTCTGGGACAGCCAGACGCGGCTGAAGGAGCAGCTGCGCGCGCGCATCCGCCTGATCGCGCAGAAGCAGGGCCGCTAGCGGCGCCGCGCCGCCGCCGGCTCGCGTCGCGCTTGCAGCGGCCGCGAATCCGGACTTAACTGGCAGCAGGGGGCGGGGCCATCTGCTGCGGCGCATGCGCGCGGCAGTCGCCATGCCCGTGTCGGTGTTGGCAGCCCGCCGCGATGGCCGGGCGCCGTTCGCGGGAAGCCCGGCGATGCTCGAGCAGCAGGACAAGGTCGGAACGCGCTGGCGCACCTTGAAGAGGGTGCTTGCGGGGGTGGTCGTGCTCGTGCTGCTGCTCGCGCTGGCCGGCGGCGGTGCGGCCTGGTGGCTGATCCACTCGGGGCGCGCGGTGCGCGACGGCGAGCTGCGCCTGGCCGGGCTCGACGCGCCGGTCGCCGTGCGCTGGGACGCCTGGGGCGTGCCCCACCTCGCCGGCGAGAGCGGGCGCGATCTCGCCATGGCGCTCGGTTATCTGCACGCCAACGACCGCATGACCCAGCTCGAGCTCGGTCGCCGTGCGGCAGCCGGACGGCTGTCCGAAGTGTTCGGCCGCGCGACGCTGGAGGCCGACATCGAGGCGCGCACGCTGCGCCTGCGCCGCACCGCCGAGGCGACCTGGAACGTGATGGAGGCCGAGAGCCGGCAATGGCTGATCGCCTACAGCCAGGGCGTCAATGCGTGGCTCGCCCACCGCGGCGGAGACCTGCCGCCGACACTGCGGCTGCTCGGCATCCGCCCCGAGCCGTGGACCGCCGTCGACAGCCTGAGCTTCGTCTTCCTGATGGCGCGCGAGCTGTCGTTCTGGCAGGGGCGTCCCGAGGAGCAGCGCTTCACGTGGCTCGCGCGCCTCGGCGTCGAGCGGCTGCGCGATCTGCTCGGCGAACCCGACCTGCATGTGCCCGCCGACATACTGGCCGCGGCAGAGCGGGGCGGCGCGCCGCCTGCGATGCCGACGCCGACGACCAGCCAGGCGCCCGCGATCGCCACGTCCGGCAGCAACGGCTGGGCCGTCGGGGCCGTGCGCAGCACCGACGGCCTGCCGCTGGTGGCCAACGACCTGCACCTGCCGATGCGGCTGCCCGGCACCTGGTACCAGGTCCATCTGCGTGCGCCCGACTACGAGGTCATGGGCGTGACGCTGCCCGGCATGCCGGGCGTCGTCGTCGGTCAGAGCCGGCATCTGGCGTGGGCGCTGACGAGCGCGATGCTCGACGACCACGACATCTATTTCGAGCAGGCCGACGACGCGCTCACGCGCGTACGGCGCGGCGACGCGTGGCAGCCGCTCGAGCTCGAGCGCAGCGAGATCGGCGTGCGGGGCGCCGATGCGCACGTGCTGACGCTGCGCGCGAGCGAACGCGGCCCGCTGCTGCCGGCCGAGCCGCAGCGTGGTCTGCCGCTGCGCAGCCTCGCCTGGACCGCCTATCTGTCGGGCGATCCGCTGGTGCCGTTCATGCATCTGGCGCGCGTGCGCGCGGTCGCGGAGATTCCGGAGGGCATCGCGAGTTTCGTCGCGCCGGCCCAGAACCTCGTCGCCGCCGATCACGTCGGCGGCCTGCTGCAGGTGCTGCTCGGCCGCGTGCCGGAACGCCGCGGCGGCGACGGACGGCTGCCTGCGCCGGGCTGGGATCCGGCCTACGGATGGGACGGCTTGCGCGAGGCCGCGGCCAATCCGAGCGTGCCGGCGGTCAATGACGCCCTCGTCAGCGCCAACGACGACGCGCGCCCGGCCGACTACGCGCTGCCGCTGGCGGGCGACTTCGACCTGCCCGCGCGCGCCAACCGCATCCGCCTGCTGCTCGAGCGGCGCCCCCTCTGGCACGCCAACGACATGGCGGCGCTGCAGACCGACATCGTCTCGCTGTATGCGCGCGAGATCGTCGCACTCGCCGCCGGCGAATACGAGGGCACGGCGCGGCTGGCCTACGACCGGCTGTCGGGCTGGGACGGGCGCATGGCCTTCGAAGGGCCGTCGGTGCTGTTCGTGCTGTTCGAACGCCACCTGGTCGAGGCCGTGTTCGCGGCACGCATCGACCTCGCGGAGGTTTCCGGCCCGGTTCGCCGCACCTGGCTGCTGCGCCTGCTGCGTGGCCAGATGGACGAGGGCTGGTTCGACGACGTACGCACCGCCACCGTGGAAGGCCGCGCCGAGCTGATCGCCGGCGCGCTGGCGGCGGCGTGGCAGGAGGGCGTCGAGCGCTGGGGCGAGGAAGTGGCCCGCTGGCCCTACGGCGAACTCAGCCGGCTGGAGCTGCGCCATCCGCTCGGCACGCTGCCCGTGGCCGCGGGCTTCGTCAACCGTGGCCCCTTCGTCGTCGAGGGCTCGGCGACGACGGTCGCGGCCTTCGGCACGCCGTGGCCGTTCGACGGCCGCGCGGTCGGCGCCGGCCCGACGATGCGCTGGGTGTCGGTGGTCGGCGATGGCGACCGCAGCCTCGCCGTGCTGCCGGGCGGCCAGGCCGGTCACCCGTTCGACCGCCACTACGACGACCAGCTCGAGCCCTTTCTGCAGGGGCGCATGCGCCCGCTGGCGTGGAGCGAGGAGGCGATCGAGCGCGCGACGGTGTCGGTGCTGCGGCTGGTGCCGTGAGGGCGAGGCGCAAGCGTGCCTTCGTTTCGGCGGTCGCTCGAATCTAATAACCCCATTCCTCATGCGGCACGGGCAACTGGTTCAGACGCTTGCGCAGCTCTCGCCAGTGCGGCAGGAACATATCCATCAGCGATGTGAATCGGGCGTCGTGGCTCGCCTCGAGAAAGTGCGCCATCTCGTGCACAACGGTGTACTCGAGGCACTCGACGGGCTTCTTCGCCAAGTCGGTGTTCAGCCGGATGATGCCGTTCGCCGGATTGCAGCCACCCCACCGGGTCTTCATGCGCTGGACGATGACCCGATCGACATTCACGTTCATGACTTGCACCCATTTCGCAATGAGGCCTGGGACCAGGACCCGGATCTGTGCTCGATACCAGGCATCGAGAACCTCATGACACCGCTCCGCGTCGGCTCCCGGGCGGACTTTTGCCGCACTTTATTTCTACCGTTGGTGCGGCGTCCATTTCCACCCGCTCGAGCAGGTAACGCCGCCCCCACAGGTAGTGGCTCGCTTTCTCGAGAAAATCGCGCGGTGTCTCCCGCTCCTGTGCCTGCATCCTGCGCTGCTGACTGCGGATCCAGGAGAGCTTGGAAATCGCGAAGGCCCGGATCGTGTCAAGCTGCATATGGTTTGGTGCGGTGATGCGGACATGGCCGACCGGTGACCTCTTCCGCCACGGCGAAGTCGTTCTTCTCGGGCTCCTGCCAATTGAGCAGGTGCACCATCTCGGTGACCGTGCCCGCCTCGATCTTCACCGGCTCGCCGTAGCGCAGCAGCTCGTAGACCTTCTTGTTGCTGTCGTAGAGCAGGCGGCCGGGCCGGTCGGCTTCCTGCTGCAGCAGATCGAGCGCGCGGGCGATGCGTGCCGCATCGTAGCCCGCCCCCGACAGGTGCGCCGTGAGCGGGCCTTCGTCGATGTAGCTGTTGCCGGCGCGGTCGGTCTAGTCGCCCAGCAGCGGTAGCCGAGCGCCTCGCGGAACAGGGCGATGACGCATTGCCGAGTCTCGCGTTTGGGCTGGCCGATGGCGGTCATGCGTCTCCCCTTTCCGGCAAATCCGCCAGCACGGCCTGTCCCGCGGCGGTCAGGCGGTATCGCTGCAGGCGACTGGCCGGCTTGTCGGGCACGGTCATTTCGACCAGGCCTTGTTGCAAGGCTGGACGCAGGTAGTTCTCGCGGAACGTTGGTCTGTGTCGGAGCCCCAGCCGCTGCTGAATGTCCGACGGCGCGAGCGCCTCTGCGCCGATGGCCTGCAGCAGGCGATGCACGGGGTCGCTGGCCCCCTTCGCCGACCCAGTCGCCGACCCAGTCGCCGACCCGGTCGCCGACCCGGTCGCCGCCTCGCCCACCGGGGGCTGCACGAAAGGAAAGGTCACCCACAGGCCGGTGTCCTCCGCCGCGAATACCGGGGCCGGTGTTCCCGCGGCCTGGCAGGCCTCCAGCATGCGCTCGACGCCACGCCCCCAGGCCTCGATCAGACCGGCGCGGAAAAAGGTGTTGGCTACATCGGGGTTGAAGGGCCGCGAGGCGTGCTTGCCCAGCAGGCGTGCCACGGTCCACTGCGGCGGCAACTGGCCCGGATTCCAGATCATCAGCTTGTCCGGATACACGCTGATTTGCACCGGCACGCCGCTGGCGTAATCCTTGTGCACCACCGCATTCAGGAGCGCCTCGCGCAAGGCCGGCTCGGGCACCGGATAGGTCTCGACGCGCTGCAAGCCCTCATACGAGATCCAGGCCTTGAGGTACTTGGCCTTCAGGATCTCGATCGTCCGATCCACCTGCGACAACAGGCTGCCATGGATTTCGTCCTGGTAGCGCAGGTCCACATTGCTCTCGAAGAAACCGATCTTGACCCAGGCCCCGGTCACGAAGCGCTCCGGATCGGGGTGGAACAGCAGCACGGCGGCCCGCTTGAGGTAATCGCCCTCGATCAGGTGCAGTTTGTCGAGCAGCACCGCATCGGCCTCGTCCAGGGTGGCCCGGGCCAGTCGCTGGCTGCGCTGGGACAGGCGGCGAAACTCTGCCAAGGCGCGGGCGTCCAGATCGCCGGCCGCCACATGGGGCACCGGCACGCCGTCCCAGTGCCGCCCCTGCTTACCGAGCAGAAAGCGATCCAGCGCCGCGCCTTTCAATTCCTGCTTCGTGGCACCGCTGCGGTAGTGGTACTCGCACTTGTAGCTGACCGGGCTCGGGTAGGGCTCGACGCGGATCTCGACCAGCTCCTTGCCCGACTCCTCCCGCAGATTCACGTCCACCATGATGCCGAGCACGTCGCGGACCTTGTTCGGGATGTCCTCCAGCAGCTTTTTTGCATCCCTGACCCCGACCGCCACGCCCGCGTCGTTGCGCCCGATCACCAGGACGCCGCCCTCGGCGTTGGCGAAGCCGCAGATCCATTTCAGGAATTCGTCGCGCCAGGATTCCTTCCACTCGATCTGCTGAAGTTCCCTTGCCGGCGGCATGCCGTCTCCCCTTCGGTCGCTGCCGGGATTATGGCACCGGCCTAGCGGGTTTGAAGCGGCCGCCGCGAAGAACGCTGGCCTGAGGCATTCAGATCAGCCGGATCCGGCCGGTCAGCAGGGCCTGCATCATGCCCTGCTTCACCTGGCGGGCCTTGGCAAGGCGGGCTTCGAGAGCGGCGATCTCGGCGTCCATGTCGGAGAGGACGGTGGCGATGGCGGTTTGCTCCTCAACCCGCGGAACACGCAGGATGACCGAAGAAAGCAGCCGACCATTGATCGCCCGAAACCGATCTGATTCGCGGGCGGCAAGGTCGAGCCTGCAATCAGGCTGAAGCGAAGACTGGAGGTCGGATTGCATGGAGCGCCTCGATAGTGCGGTTTGAGGTGCGAGTGCAGCGAGCCCGTCAGCGATCACGCTTGCGCTGCGGCATTCTCAGGCGTAAATTACTGACCGGTCAGTTATTAACATACGCCATCACGATGCGCTCAGTCACGTTTTTTCTGACGGCTTCGACAAGTTCGGCCCAGCCGCTCGCAGCCGCTCCTTTGCAGCAACCCGCGCAGGCCGCGCATGTGCGCTGAAGCGCTCCGCAACGCGCCGCGCCGGCGGCGCCGCAAGGAGGCGCGGCCGCAGGAGCTCACCGCGGCGGCGCTGGCGCTGTTCGTCGAGAAGGGCTTCGCGGCGACGCGCCTGGACGAGGTCGCGGCGCGGGCCGGCGTGTCCAAGGGCACGCTGTACCTGTACTTCGACAGCAAGGAGGCGCTGTTCGAGGCGGTGATCCGCGAGGGTATCGTGCCGGCGATCGCCGAGGGCGAGGCGCTGCTCGAACACTACGGCGACGATCCGGTGCAGCTCTTGCGCTGCATCCTGTTCGGCTGGTGGGAGCGCATCGGCGCGACCGAGCTCGGCGGCATCCCCAAGCTGATGGTGTCCGAGGCGCGCAACTTCCCGGAGGTCGCGCGCTTCTACGACGAGGCCGTGATCCAGCGCGGCCTCGCGCTGCTGCGCGCAGCCCTCGCACGCGGCATCGCGCTGAAGGTGTTCCGGCCGGTCGACGTCGACACCATGGCCCGCCTGCTGATCGCGCCGCTCGTGCATCTTGCGCTGTGGCGGCATTCCTTCGCCGCGTGCTGCGGCGGCACGATGGATGTCGGTCACTACCTCGAAACCCACTTCGACCTGGTCTTGCACGGCCTGATGGCCGATCGGACGAGGCGGGGAGATTCGCAATGAAAGCCCTTTTCGCGGCGGTGCTGGCCGTCGCCGTCGCCGCCTGCTCGGGCCCGCCGCCCGCGGACACGCCGCCGCGCACGGTGCTGGTGCGCAGCGTCGGCGAGGCGGCGGCGCTGCCGGCGATCGACCTGTATACCGGCGAGGTGCGCGCGCGCATCGAGAGCGACGTGGCGTTCCGCATCGGCGGCAAGCTCGTCGAGCGCCGCGTCGACACCGGTGCCATGGTGCGCCGGGGCGAGGTGCTCGCGCGGCTCGACGCGCGCGACGTCGAGCTCGCCGCGAGCGCAGCCGCGGCCCAGCTCGCCGCGGCGCAGGCCGATGTTGCGCTGGCGCGCGCCGAGCTGACGCGCAGCGAGGCGCTGCAGGCGGCCGGCTTCATCAGCGCCTCGGCGCTCGACGCGCGCCGCACCGCGCTCGCCGCGGCCGAGGCGCGCGTGCGCCAGGCGCGTGCGCAGGCCGCCACCGCCGGCAATCAGGCCGCTTATGCCGAGATCAAAGCCGAGGCCGACGCGGTCGTTGTCGCGGCGCCGGTCGAGGCCGGCCAGGTGGTCGCAGCCGGCCAGCCGGTGCTGCGCCTTGCTCGCCCGGGCGAGCGCGAGGTGCTGATCCACGTGCCGGAAAGCCGCGTCGCCGCGTTCGCACCCGGCCAGGTGGCGCGCGTGCGCCCGTGGGCGCAGGCGGCGCGCGAGTATGCCGGCGTGGTGCGCGAGATCGCGCCGGCCGCCGACGCCGCGACGCGCTCGTACGCGCTGCGCGTGAGCGTGCCGAAGGCGGATGCGGCGCTGCCGCTCGGCGCGACCGCGAACGTCGTGTTCGCGCGGACGACGCCGGCACAGACGCTGCTGCCGCTGCCGGCGGTGACCGCGATCGAGGGGCGCCCGACGGTGTGGATCGTCGATGCGGCCTCGCGCGTGCGCCCGCTCGCGGTCGAGATCGGCGCGATGCGCGAGGACGGCGTCGTGATCCGCTCGGGCCTGCCGGCCGGTGCGCGCGTGGTGCTCGCCGGTGTGCACAAACTCGTCGAGGGCGAGAGCGTGCGTGCGGTCGAGGAAGGTGCACCGATTGCACTGGATGCGATGCGATGAACGGTTTCAATGCCTCCGAATGGGGGCTGCGCCACCAGTCGCTGGTGCTGTACCTGATGCTGGTGCTGACGGCGATGGGCGTGTATGCGTACCTGCAGCTCGGCCAGTCCGAGGACCCGCCCTTCACGTTCAAGGTCATGGTCGTGCGCGCCGAGTGGCCCGGCGCGACCGCGCACGAGGTCGCCGAGCAGGTCACCGACAGGATCGAGACGAAACTGCAGGAGCTCGTCGAGCTCGACGTGATCCGCAGCTACTCGCGCCCGGGCGAGGCGCTCGTGTTCGTGCTCGCGCACGAGCACGTCCATTCTCGCGAGATTGCCGCGCTGTGGTACCAGGTGCGCAAGAAGATCGGCGACATCGCGCACACGCTGCCGCAGGGGGTGATCGGGCCGAGCTTCAACGACGAGTTCGGCGACACCTACGGCAACATCTTCGCGCTGGTCGGCGAGGGCTTCGCGCTCGCCGAGCTGAAGCGCTACGCCGAGGCGATCCGCGCCGAGCTGCTGCGCGTGCCCGACGTCGCGAAAGTGAGCTTCTTCGGCGAGCAGCCGCAGCGCGTGTTCGTCGAGCTTTCGAACACGCGGCTGGCCGGGCTCGGCCTCGATCTGCGCGGCTTCGCCGATGCGCTCGCGGCACAGAACGCGATGAACGGCGCGGGCTTCTTCGAGACCGCCGACGAGCGCGTGTGGCTGCGCCCGTCGGGCGCCTTCGACGACCTCGACGCGATCCGCGAAACGGTGATCCGCGCCGACGGCCGGGCGATCCGCCTCGGCGACGTCGCCGAGGTGCGCCGCGGCTATGCCGATCCGCCGCGCGAGCGCATGCGCTTCATGGGCGAGGAGGCCTTCGGCATCGGCGTCGTGATGCGCGCCGGCGGCGACATCATCGCGCTCGGCCGCCATCTGGACGAGGCGGTCGCGCGCATCGAGGCGCAGCTGCCGCTGGGCCTGCGCTTCGAGCGCGTCGCCGACCAGCCGCGCGCGGTCGAGCGCTCGGTGGGCGAGTTCGTCAAGGTGCTCGCCGAGGCGGTGGTGATCGTGATGGCGGTGTCGCTGCTGTCGCTGGGCCTGCGCACCGGCGTCGTCGTGCTGGTGATCATCCCGGTGGTGCTCGCGATCACCTTCGTGTTCATGCATCTGTTCGACATCGGCCTGCACAAGATCTCGCTCGGCGCGCTGATCATCGCGCTGGGCCTCCTCGTCGACGATGCGATCATCGCCGTCGAGATGATGGCGACCAAGATGGAGCAGGGCTGGGACCGCGTGCGCGCGGCGAGCTTCGCCTACGTGTCGACGGCGATGCCGATGCTCTCCGGCACGCTGGTGACCGCGGCGGGCTTTCTGCCGATCGCGCTGGCGGCCTCGGCGACCGGCGAGTACACGCGCTCGATCTTCCAGGTCACGGTGACGGCGCTGCTGGTGTCGTGGGTCGCGGCGGTGCTGTTCGTGCCCTACCTCGGCTACCACCTGCTGCCCGATTTCGCGAAGCAGAACGGCCAGCCCTCGCCGCTCGCGCGCGCGGTCGGGCGCGTGTGGCCGCGCCTGGGCCGGCGCCTGGCCGAGCGCGCCGCGCATGCGCACGCGCAGCACGACGAGTACGCGATCTACCACACGGCGTTCTACACACGCTTTCGTGCGCTGGTGACCTGGTGTGTGGCGCACCGCTGGCTCGTCATTGCCGCGACGCTGGCGATCTTCGTCGCCTCGCTGGCGGTGTTCGTGCGCTTCGTGCCGCAGCAGTTCTTCCCCGATTCGACACGGCCGGAGCTGCTCGTCGACCTGCGTCTGGCCGAAGGCGCCTCGCACGAGGCGACTGCACGCGCGGTGCGCGAGCTCGAGATCTTTCTCGACGCGCAGGACGGCATCGAGAATTACGTCGCGTGGGTCGGCGGCGGCAGCCCGCGCTTCTATCTGCCGCTCGACCAGCAGCTCGCGCAGACCAGCTTCGCGCAGTTCGTGGTGCTGACCGACGGGCCGGAAGCACGTGAGGCGCTGCGCGCGAAGCTGATCGCGCGCTTCGAGGAGGCGCCGGTCGCGCTCCTCGGCGTCGTCAACCGCCTCGAGAACGGTCCGCCGGTCGGTTTTCCGCTGCAGTACCGCGTGAGCGGCCAGGACTATGCGCAGCTGCGCCGCATCGCCCACGAGGTCGCCGCGACGCTGCGCGCCCACCCGCAGCTGTCGAACGTGCATCTCGATTGGGAGGAGCCGTCGAAGGCCGTACGCCTGGTCGTCGACCAGGACAAGGCGCGCCTGCTCGGGCTGTCCACTCGCGACATCGCCGCGCTGCTCGACACCTCGCTGCAGGGCACGACGGTCACGCAGCTGCGCGACGGCACCGAGACGATAGACGTGGTGCTGCGCGGCGCGCCGGCCGAGCGCATCCACCTCGGCCTGCTGCCGGATCTGGCGATTCCGCTCGGCAACGGCCACAGCGTGCCGCTCGCGCAGGTCGCCACCGCCGAATACGGCTTCGAGCCGGGCGTGATCTGGCGCCGCAACCGCCTGCCCACCGTGACCGTGCGCGCGAACCTCTATGGCGGCGTGCAGCCGGCGGTGGTCGTCGACCAGCTCGCCGGCGACATCGGCGCGCTCCGCGCGGCGTTGCCGCTCGGCTACCGGCTCGAGGTCGGCGGCGCGGTCGAGGAGAGCGCCAAGGGCGGCGCCTCGGTGGCGGCCGGCGTGCCGCTTTTCGTGCTCGCGGTGCTGACCGTGCTGATGCTGCAGCTGCAGAGCTTCTCGCGCGTCGCGATGGTGGTGCTGACCGCGCCGCTGGGCATGATCGGCGTGACCGCCTTCCTGCTGCTGTTCGACCGGCCGTTCGGCTTCGTCGCGATGCTCGGCACGATCGCGCTCTCCGGCATGATCATGCGCAACTCGGTGATCCTGGTCGACCAGATCCGCCAGGACCTCGAGGCCGGGCGCAGCGAGTGGGATGCGATCGTCGAATCGACGGTGCGCCGCTTCCGTCCCATCGTGCTGACTGCGGCGGCGGCCATCCTCGCGATGATTCCGCTGTCGCGCAGTGCCTTCTTCGGCCCGATGGCGGTCGCGATCATGGGCGGGCTGACGGTGGCCACCTTGCTGACGATGCTGTTCCTGCCCGCCCTCTATGCGGCGTGGCATCGCGTGCGATCCCCCGTCGGCGCAACGGGGGCTTGACGCGCGGGTGTGGCGCGCGCAGTCGATCGGTGCGTATCGCAGTGCGATAGAATGACGCCTTTGCTCACAACGCCTTTCCACCCGATCGCGCACATGATCAGCATGTGCTAATATTCGCACAGGAAGCCCGAGATGAACTTCGAACAAGCCCGCTTCAACATGGTCGAGCAGCAGATCCGCCCCTGGGAGGTGCTGGATCCGGACGTGCTCGATCTGCTGATGACCGTCAAGCGCGAGGAGTTCGTGCCGGCGGCGCATCGCAACCTCGCCTTCGCCGACGTCGAGATCCCGATCGGCTGCGGCCAGGTGATGCTCAAGCCGGTGATCGAGGGCAAGGTGCTGCAGGCCGTGCAGGTCGGCCGTTCGGATTCGGTACTCGAGATCGGCGCCGGCTCGGGCTACTTCGCGGCGCTGCTGGCGGCGCGCGCCGAGTGGGTGCGCACGATCGACATCGAGCCCGAGCTCGTGCAGCTGGCTGCCGACAATCTCGATCGCTACGGCGTGCAGAACGTCACCGTCAAGGAGGCCGACGGCGCGCTGGGCCTGCCGTGCCGCGCGCCGTACGACCTCATCGTCGTGTCGGGCGGCATGCCGACGGTGCCGCAGGCGCTGCTCGAGCAGCTCAAGGTCGGCGGGCGGCTGTTCGCGTTCGTCGGTGAGGCACCGGTCATGAAGGCCCGGCTGATCACGTGCATCGCCGAAGGCCGCTACAAGACCGAGGACGTGTTCGAAACCGTCGTCCCGATGCTGAAGAACGTGCAGCGCGAGAACGGCTTCAGGTTCTGACCGCGATGAAACAGATCAGCCCCACCGACCTGGCCGCCTGGCTCGCCGACGCGACACGCCTGCAGCCGGCGCTGCTCGACGTGCGCGAAGCCTGGGAGTACGGCATCTGCCACATCCAGGGCTCGCAGCACATGCCGATGGGGTCGGTGCCGGCGCGTCTGTCCGAGCTCGATCCGCAGGCCGAGCTGGTCGTGATCTGCCATCACGGCGCACGCAGCGCGCAGGTCGGCATGTTTCTCGAGCGCCAGGGTTTCGACAAGGTCCATAACCTCGCAGGCGGCGTGGCGGGCTGGGCGGCCCAGGTCGACCCCGCGATGCCGCAATACTGAACGGAGCAGCCGATGAAGCGTGTGCTGGCAGTGTGTATCGCGGGTCTGTTCCCCGCGCTGACGTGGTCGGCCGATCTGCTCGAGGTCTATCGCGAAGCGCTCGCGAACGATGCCCAGTTCGCCGCCGCGCGTGCCGACTTCGAGGCCGGGCAGGAGTTCGTCGTGCAGGGCCGGGCCGGCCTGCTGCCGAACGTCGGCGCCTCGGCCAGCGTCGCGCGCAACCACGTCGATCCGCGCGGGCTGCCGTCGCGCGACTTCAACAGCGACAGCTGGGGCGTGCAGCTCACGCAGCCGCTCTTCCGCATGCAGAACCGCATCGCCGCGCGACAGGGCGCGCTGCGCACCGAGTTCTCCGAAGTGCAGTTCGAGCTCGCGCGCCAGGACCTGATCCTGCGCGCGTCCGACGCCTATTTCAACGTCCTCAACGCGCAGGACCAGCTCGCGGCGGTGACGCAGTTGCGCGAGGCCGCGGCCGAGCAGCTCGAGATCGCCAAGACCAGCTTCGACGTCGGCACGGTGACGATCACCGACGTGCACGAGGCGCAGTCGCGCTTCGATCTCGCCGTCGCGCAGGTGATCGCCGCGCAGAACGAGCTCGACGTGCAGCGCCATGCGCTCGCGCGCATCATCGGCCGCGAACCCGAGCCACTGGCCGGGCTGCGCCCCGAAGTCGAGCTGATGGCGCCGCGGCCCGACAATCTCGACGACTGGGTGTCGGCCGCCGAGCTCGGCGGCTACGGCGTCCAGCTGCAGCACATCGTGCGCGAGATCGCCGAGCGCGAGGTCGCGCGCAGCCGCGCCGGGCATTATCCGACCGTCGATCTTGTCGCTACGCATGGGCAGTCGAACCAGCAGACTTCGACGCTGACACCGCGCACGGCCTCGACCACGCTCGGCCTGCAGCTCAACGTGCCGCTCTACGCGGGTGGTGCGATTTCGTCGCGCGAGCGCGAGACCGCCGCGCTCAAGGTCAAGGCCGATTCCGACCTCGAGAACGCGCGCCGCGAAGCCGCGCTGGCCGCGCGCCAGGCCTATCTGGGCGTGACCAGCGGCATGGCGCGCATCATGGCGCTCGAGGCGGCCGAGGTGTCGTCGCTGTCGGCGCTCGAGGCGAGCCGGCTCGGCTACGAGGTCGGCGTGCGCATCAACATCGACGTGCTCAATGCCCAGAGCCAGCTCGCCGAGACGCGCCAGGAGCTGGCCCGCGCGCGCTACGACACCGTGCTCGCGCAGCTGCGCCTGAAGGCCTCGGCCGGCACGCTCGACGAGCAGGATCTCGAAATCGTCAACGCATTGCTGCAGCGCTGAACGGCGCGCCCTGTCTCACTTGAGGCGCAGCGGCAGCCCGGCGGCGACGAAGCTCACGCGATCGCATAGCGCGGCGAGCGCCTGATTGAGGCGCCCGGCCTCGTCACGGAACAGCCGCCCGAGCGGCGTGTCCGGCACCAGGCCGAGCCCGACCTCGTTGGCGACGAGCAGGATCACGCCGGGCAACTGCGGCAGCGTCTCGAGCAGCGCCGCGCGTTCGGTCTGCAGGCGCGGCAAGCGTGCGGCGTCGAGCGGCAGCGGCAGCGCATCGCTGCCGTCGAGCAGATTGCCGAGCCACAGGGTCAGGCAATCGACGATCACGCAGCGATCGGCCGCGGCGTGCCGGCACAGCGCGTCGGCCAGCGCGAGCGGCGCCTCGACCGTGCGCCAATCGGCCGGCCGGTCGTGCTGGTGGCGGCGGATGCGCACCGCCATCTCGGCGTCGAGCGCCTCGGCGGTGACGATCACCGTGACCGCGAGACCGCTCGCCTGCGCGCATCGTTCGGCGTGGCGGCTCTTGCCCGATCGGGCGCCGCCGAGGATCAGGTGAGAGGCCATCTCGTCGGCTGTCCTGGGTGTCGTGTGCGGGCAACGCGGCCGCGCGGGGCGATGCGGCAGGCGTGAAAACGCGCTATCATTCGCGCCGCACCCGGTCTCGCGGACCACGCTGCAAAGCGCCTGCGCACCGGATGCATCGTGTTTCAGGTGCCCGAAGGCAGATCGTGCCCGAGGGTTAAACGGGAAACAGGTGCGCGAAACGGTCGCAAGAATACCGCAAACGCAACGCCTGTGCTGCCCCCGCAACGGTAAGTGGATGCAGGGCGCATCCAACCGCCACTGGACGAAGGTCTGGGAAGGCGATGCGCCCGGTGCCCGGCAGGTCGGTTCGACCCTCCGGTGGCGCCAGCCACGAGCCCGGATACCGGCCCGAACGCGAACTGGCGGTAGTGCCGCGGGGTGGCGGCGACGCGTGCGCGTGTTCCCGGATCGACTCCGTTCACCTCCCTGCCGGCGCTTCCATTTGAGGCACTGTCTCGACGTGCGGGGCCGCGCATCGGGACGCAGGGAGACACGTTCATGAAATTTCGTTTGACGACCGCCGCGGTCGCTGCCGCATTCCCGTTATCCGCTCCGCTTGCGCTCGCGCAGGACGCCGTCGGCGAGACCGTCGTCGTGACCGCGACGCGCCAGCACCAGCGTGCCGACGAGGTGCTGGCCAGTGTCGAGGTCATCGATCGCAAGGCGATCGAGCAGGCCGGCCACTCGACTCTGGTCGAATTGCTGTCCGCGCAGCCAGGTGTTCAGGTCGTGAGCACCGGGGGGCCGGGCTCGAACGCGTCGATCTTCATCCGCGGCGCCAATTCCAGCCACACCCTGATGCTGATCGATGGCATGCGCGTCGGATCGGCGACGAGCGGCCAGCCGTCGATCGAGATGATTCCGCTGGCGCTGATCGACCGCATCGAGATCCTGCGCGGTCCGGCAAGCGCGCTGTATGGCTCGGACGCGATCGGCGGTGTGATCCAGATCTTCACGCGCAGGGGTGAGTCGGTCTTTGCACCGTCGGTTCGCGCCGGCTTCGGAAGCTTCGACACGCGCACGCTCGACGCCTCGGTCAGCGCCGGGACGGGGCGCCTGCGGTACAGCCTGGCGGCCGGCTACGACGAGACCAGCGGTTTCGATGCGCGACCGGATTCCCGAGTCGGCAGCGATGCCGACGACGACGGCTTCCGCGGCCGGTTCGCGAGCGCGTCGGCGTCGCTGGGGCTGCGCGAGCACGACGAGATCGGCGTAAACTTGTTCCACAGCGAAGGGCGCAACTGGTACGACACCGGCCAGGTGTTCGATTCGTTCCTCGACAAGCACGTGACGAGCGGCGGTGTGCGCATGGCCAACCGGCTGACCGGCAAGTGGACGAGCACGCTCAAGCTGGGCTACAGCGAGGATGGGCTCAAAAGCCGCGCGACGGCGGACATGCCGTCGCGGTTCGATACGCACCAGACCGAGTTCGCCTGGCAGAACGACGTGCGCGTGGCCGGCGGGTCGCTGCTCGCGGCGTACGAACACCTCGAGCAGCGGGTCGCGACCACCGGCAGGCTCGACCGCCGCCGGCGCGATGTGCATTCGGTGCTGCTCGGGTGGACCGGCAGTGTGGCCGCGCACAGTTTCCAGGCCAACGTTCGCCATGACGACAGTTCGCAGTTCGGCGACAAGACGACCGGCCTGCTCGCCTACGGCTACCAGTTCGATCCGGCCTGGCGCGTGCAGGCGAGCCTGGGGACCGGCTTCAAGGCGCCGACCTTCAACGACTTGTTCTTCCCGCTGAGCTGCTTTCCGCCCTTCGGCTGTTTCGGCGGCAACCCGGATCTGAAGCCCGAGAAGGCCTTCAACCGCGAACTCGGTCTGGTGTGGGAGAGCGGCGTGACGACCGTGCGCGCGACCTATTTCCGCAACACGATCGAGAACCTGATCGTGTGGACCAACACGCCGTCGAATCTCGGCAGGGTGGAGATCGAAGGCGTCGAGCTGGGCGTCACCACGACGCTGAAGGGCTACCGCCTGCGTGCCGGCATCGATTTTCTCGACGCGAGGGACGAGGATACGGACGAGCGGGTCGTGCGCCGCGCCGGCAAATCCGCCTACGCCGGCGTCGATCGCAACCTCGGCGCGTGGAATTTCGGACTCGACTGGCGCGGCCAGGGGCGTCGCTACGACAACGACACGGCGAGCTTCCCGGCCCGGCGTGTGACGCTCGGCGGCTACGGCGTGCTGAGCGCGTTTGCCCATTACGCGTTTGCGCCGGACTGGCGCCTCGAACTGCGTGCAAACAACATTCTCGACAAGAAGTACGAGCTGGCCGACGGTTTCGCGCGCCCGCGCGCGAATGCCTTCGTGGCAGTGCGCTACGCGCCGCGCTGAGCGCCGATGGCGACGGCCTCCGTTCGTGTCGGGGGTGGCCTGATGGCGGGCCGCCGACGGGCGCTCGGCGTGATCGCCGCGCTCGCCGCCGCCGGCGGCGCGGCGATCGTGTGGGCGCTGACGTCGGGCGATCTCGCCGTCTCGCCGGCCGAGGTCGTGGCGGCGCTGTTCGCCGGTGCGCAGGGCATCGAGGCCGACGTCGTGCGCCACCTGCGCCTGCCGCGCGCGGTCGCGGTGTTCGTGTGCGGCGCCCTGCTCGCCACCGCCGGCGCGCTGATGCAGGTGCTGCTGAGGAATCCGCTCGCCGACCCCTACGTGCTCGGCATCTCGGGCGGGGCGGCAGTCGGCGCGCTCGCGGCGATGCTCGCCGGGTTGGCGCCGTTTCTCGTCGACGCGGCCGCCTTCGGCGGCGCGCTCGCCGCGATGCTGGTGGTGTTCGGGCTCGCCCACGGCGACGGCTCGTGGACGCAGACGCGGCTGCTGCTCACCGGCGTCATCGTCGCGGCCGGCTGCGGCGCGGCGATCACGCTGATGCTCGCGCTCGCGCCCGACACGCGGCTGCAGTCGATGCTGTTCTGGCTGATGGGCG
>DAOMOP010000006.1:16578-27264 GCA_035444405.1 Rhodocyclaceae bacterium | reverse complement strand
CCCGTGGCCGGCGCTGGTGGTGCTGGTGCTCGGTCTTGCGGCCGTGCTGCCGTTCGCGCGCGAGCTCAACGTGCTCGCGCGCGGCGAGCTCACCGCGCGGGCGCTCGGCGTGGACGTGCAGCGGCTGCGCTACCTGCTCTACGGGCTGGCGTCGCTGCTCACCGCGGTGTCGGTGACGCTGGTCGGCTCGGTCGGCTTCGTCGGCCTGATCGTGCCGCATCTGGTGCGCTTCGCCGTCGGCAACGACCAGCGCGTGCTGCTGCCGGCGGCGCTGCTGGCGGGTGGCGCGCTGCTGACGGTGGCCGACACCGCCGCGCGCACCGTGCTCGCACCGGTGCAGCTGCCGGTCGGCGTGCTGACGGCGCTGATCGGCGTGCCGGTGTTCCTGTTCCTGCTCTCGCGTCATCCGCGCTGACATGACTGCGCCGACCCGTTCCGGACCGCTGCTCGAGGCCGACCGCCTCGCCCTTCGCGTGGGCGAGCGCTGGCTGTGCTGCGAGTTCAGCCTGCGTCTGGCAGGCGGGGAATGCCTGGTGCTGCTCGGCCCCAACGGCGCGGGCAAGACGACGCTGCTGCACACCTTCGCCGGCCTGCGCGAAGCGGGTGTCGGCACCGTGCGCCTCGGAGGGCGCCCGCACGCGGCCTGGGACGGCAGGGCGCTGGCGCGTTTTCGCGGGCTGCTCGCCCAGCAGCAGCCCGATCACTTCTCGTCCACGGTGCTCGAGACGGTGCTGATCGGGCGCCATCCGCATCTGGGCCGCTGGGGCTGGGAGGGCGCGCGCGACGAAGCGGTCGCACGCCGCGTGCTCGACGAGGTCGGGCTGGCGGGCATGGAGGAGCGCGACATCCTGACGCTGTCCGGCGGCGAGCGCCAGCGCGTGGCGATCGCCGCGCTGCTGGCGCAGTCGCCGCAGCTCTTCCTGCTCGACGAGCCGACCAACCATCTCGACCTGCATTACCAGATCGCGACGCTGGATCTGTTCCGGCGCCTGACGCGCGACGGACGCGCTGCGGTGATGGTGCTGCACGACATCAATCTCGCGGCCCGCTACGCCGACCACGTGGTGCTGCTCGACGGCCGTGGGGGCGTGGTGGCCGGCACGCGCGACGAGGTGCTGCAGGCCGAGCGCCTCGGCCACGCCTTCGGCCATCCGATCGTCCGCATCGAGGCGGACGGCCGCGCAGTCTTTCTACCGGAGTGAATCGAACGATGAGCGACAAACACGACGACGATGCAGGCCGCGACGCGCGCCACGCCGCGCGCATGGCGCGCAAGAAGGCCGTGGTCGACGCGCATATCGCCGCCGCACAGCAGGAGCGGGGCGTGCTGCTCGTCAACACCGGCAACGGCAAGGGCAAGTCGAGCGCGGCGTTCGGGCTCGTCGCACGCGCGCTCGGCCACGGCATGCGCATCGGCGTGGTGCAGTTCGTCAAAGGGCGTTCGGACACCGGCGAGGAGGCCTTTTTCCGCCGCCAGCCGGGCGTGGCGTGGCACGTGATGGGCGACGGCTTCACCTGGGAGACGCAGGATCGCGGTCGCGATGCCGCCAGCGCGAAACAGGCGTGGGAGACCGCGCGCGCGCTGCTGCGCGACGAGGGCATCGGCCTCGTCGTCCTCGACGAGCTCAATATTGTGCTCAAATACGGCTATCTCGACGTCGACACGGTGCTCGCCGATCTCGCGGCGCGCCCGGCGTGCCAGCACGTGGTCGTGACCGGGCGCGCGGCGCCGGCCGCCCTCGTAGCCGCGGCCGACACGGTGAGCGATGTGATGCCGGTCAAGCACGCGTTTGCCGCCGGCCTCAAGGCGATGCCGGGAATGGAGTTCTGAAGCTGCCGTCACGGCGCTCGCAGGCCCGCGCGTGTCGCGGCCGGCCGCGGCCCGCGACGGCGCAACGGGCGCTCGTGCCCGAATGCGGAGATCGCTGAATGTCCCTGCCCGATATCGTGCCGCACCGCCCGGGTCCGCAGCCCGGCCATGTGTACCTCGTCGGCGCCGGTCCGGGCGACCCGGAGCTGTTGACGCTGCGCGGCGCGCGCCTGGTCGCCGGAGCGGACGCGCTGGTCTACGACAACCTCGTCAGCCCGGCCATCATCGACATCGCCCCCGCGGCGGCACGCCGCATCTACGTCGGCAAGCGGGCCGCCGATCACGCGCTGCCGCAGCACGAGATCAACGCGCTGCTGGTGCGGCTTGCGCGCGAAGGGCTGCGCGTGGTGCGGCTCAAGGGCGGTGACCCGTTCATCTTCGGCCGCGGCGGCGAGGAGATGGAAGTGCTCGTCGATGCCGGCATCACCGTCGAAGTGGTGCCCGGCGTGACCGCGGCGGCCGGCATCGCCGCCTACGCCGGCATTCCGCTCACGCACCGCGAGCATGCGCAGTCGGTGGTGTTCACGACCGGCTTTCTGAAGAACGGCGCGCTCGATCTCGACTGGCCGATGCTCGCCCGCCCGGCGCAGACGCTGGTCATCTACATGGGCATCTCGCGGCTGGGCGAGATCTGTGCGCAACTCGTCGCGCACGGCCTGCCGCCGACGACACCGGCCGGCGTCATCGAGCGCGGCACGACGCACGCGCAGCGCGTCGCGGTCGGCGACCTCGCCAGCCTCGTCGACCGCGTCATCCGCCCGCCGGCGCTGACGATCGTCGGTGGTGTCGTGAGCCTGTACCCGCGCCTGGCATGGTTCGATGCCGGCGCGCACGCTCGCGTATTGCACCCGCCGCATGCCGGCTGCACCGCCATCCATCGCCGCGAGACGAAGAAGGGCACCGGCGCATGATGCAGGCGGTGCGCTGTCCGGCGCTGTTCGTCGCCGCGCCGGCATCCGGTCAGGGCAAGACCACGGTGACCGCGGCGCTCGCGCGGCTGCATGCGCGCGCAGGCCGTCGCGTGCGCGTATTCAAGTGCGGGCCGGACTTCCTCGACCCGCAGATCCACGCGGTCGCGAGCGGTGCGCCGGTCTACAACCTCGATCTCGGCATGTGCGGCGAGGGCGATGCCGCGTGGCGGCTGTACGAGGCGGCCCGGCAGGCCGACCTCGTTCTGGTCGAAGGCGTGATGGGGCTCTACGACGGTGCGCCTTCGGGGGCCGACATCGCGCGCCGCTTCGGCATCCCGGTGATGGCGGTCATCGACGCCCGCGCGATGGCGCAGACCTTCGGTGCGGTGGCCTTCGGCCTCGCGCACTACCAGCCGGGGCTGCCGTTCTCCGGCGTTCTCGCCAACCACGTCGGCAGCGCGCGCCACGCCGAGATGCTGCGTGCGGCGCTGCCCGAGGGCATGCGCTGGTACGGCGCGATCGCGCGCGATGCCGAGGCCGCGCTGCCCGAGCGCCATTTGGGGCTGCTGCAGGCAGCCGAGATCGGCGATCTCGTCGCCCGGCTCGATCGCATGGCCGACGGGCTCGCGGCGACCGGGGCGGCCGGCGTGCCGCCGCCGGTCGAATTCGTGCCGGCCGAGCGGCCCGCAGTCGCGCCGCTGCTTGCCGGGCGCACCATCGCGGTCGCGCGCGACGCCGCCTACGCGTTCATCTACCCGGCCAATGTCGACACGCTCGAGGCGCTCGGGGCGCGGCTCGCCTTCTTTTCGCCGCTGGCCGGCGAGCCGCTGCCGGCCTGCGATGCGCTGTGGCTGCCTGGCGGCTACCCGGAGCTGCATGGCGCGCGCCTGGCGGGCAACCATCCCTTTCGCGCGGCGCTCGCCACCCACGTCGCGGCCGGGCGGCCGCTGCTCGCCGAGTGCGGCGGCATGATGAGCCTGTTCGAATCCGTGGTGGACAAATCCGGTGAAGCGCACGCGTTCGCCGGGCTTTTGCCCGGTCGCGCGCTGATGCAGCCGCGGCTGGCGGCGCTGGGCCTCCAGCTCGCCCGGCTGCCCGAAGGCGAGCTTTGCGGCCACACCTTCCACTACTCGAAGAGCGAGACGCCGCTCGCGCCGCTCGTGCGGGCGCGCCGCCCCGACGGCGAGCCGGTCTACCGGGTCGGGCGGCTCACCGCCTCCTACGTGCATTTCTACTTTCCGTCCAATCCGGAGGCCGCCGCCCGACTCTTTCTCGAATAGCCATCAACCGTCTCGGGGTGCCCGCGCGAGCGGGAGAATCGGGAAGGCGGTGCGAATCCGCCGCGCGCCCAGCGCCGTGATGGGGATCGTCCGGACAGGGGAAACCGGGGGCAGACCACGGTTTTCCGGCCACTGGCGCAAGCCGGGAAGGCGTCCGCGACGAGCCGATCCTCAGCCGGAAGACCGGCCCCGGGACCTTTTCCGCCAGCCGCCTGGCCAAGCGGCGGCTCACTGCTCCATTTCAAAGGGGAATACCGATGAGCAGTCCTGAACAGCCGATCCAGACCCGACCCGATTTCAGCGACGCCGAGCGCGACGCCGTCTATCGCGCCATCCACACCCGGCGTGACGTGCGCGGCCAGTTCCTGCCCGATCCGGTGAGCGACGAGGTGCTTGCGCGCCTGCTGACTGCCGCCCACCATGCGCCGTCGGTCGGCTTCATGCAGCCGTGGGATTTCGTCGTCGTGCGCGCACCCGAGACCAAGGCGCGCGTACACGGCGCCTTCCGCAGCGCACATGCCGAGGCGGCGCTGATGTTCGACGGTGACAAGCGCGAAACGTACCGAAACCTCAAGCTCGAAGGCATCGTCGAGGCGCCGGTGAACCTGTGCATCACCTGCGACCGCTCACGCCACGGTCCGGTCGTGGTCGGGCGCACCCACATCCCGGTCATGGATTTGTACAGCGCCGTGTGCGCCGTGCAGAACCTGTGGCTCGCCGCGCGCGCCGAGGGCCTGGGGGTGGGCTGGGTGAGCATCTTCCACCAGCAGGCGCTGCGCGAGGCGCTCGGCATCCCGAAGAACATCGTGCCGGTCGCGTATCTGTGCATCGGACACGTCAGCCACTTCTTCAGCAAGCCCGAGCTGGAAACCGCCGGCTGGCTGCCGCGCCTGCCGCTCGACGGGCTGCTGCATTTCGAGGGCTGGCAGGCAGCGGCCGGCGCAGCCGATGGCGCGCTGGTCGAGGCGGTGCGCGAGACCCACGCGCGGCAGCGCTGAGCGGCGCGGGGCGGCCGGCGCCGTTCAGGGGGTGGTCGCGGCCGCCGCGCCCGGCCGCGGCGACCCGCCTGCCTCGCCCTTGTCGTCCACATCCGCCAGGGCCGCGGCGATGTAGGCGGGCGGCAGCCGGTAGCGGTGCGCGAGGGCCGCTACCGTCTCGCCGCTCGCACGGATGGTCGCCCGCCAGCCGGCCAGCCCCGTCGACAGCGAGCGCCCGGCCGCCTCGCCGGCATGCGTGCCGCCTTGTCCGTCGTACTTGTTGGCGTAGCCGCGCGGCGTCACCATCAGCCCGTCGCGCACGAAGGTGGCGGCGTTGCCGATCAGCACCGTCGTGAGCATGCCGATGTCGCAGTCGGTCATGCGCGCGAGCGTGGTGAAGGCGATGCGCTGCTTCGGACGATAGGCCGACTTGACGATCGCCACCGGCGTGTCGGGGCGGCGATGGGCGAGGAACAGCCGCTGCGCCTCGACGATCTGGCCCGTGCGCCGGCCGCTGGCGGGGTTGTACAGCGCCACGACGAAATCGGCGGCGGCGGCCGCATCGAGCCGGCGTGCGATCACCGGCCACGGGGTGAGCAGGTCCGACAGCGAAATGGCGCAGAAGTCGTGCGTGAGCGGTGCGCCGACCAGTGCGGCGCAGCTGTTCAGCGCGGATGCGCCGGGCACGATCTCGACCGCGATGCCGCAGTCGGGTGTCCAGCCGGCCTGGAAGAGCACCTCGAAGGTCGGCCCGGCCATGCCGTAGACGCCGGCGTCGCCCGACGAGATCAGCGCGACCTTGCGGCCGAGCCGCGCGCGCTCGAGCGCCTCGATGGCGCGATCGAGCTCCTCGGTCATCGACTTCTTGACGATCTCCTTGCCGTCGAGCAGCTCGGCCACCAGGCGGATGTAGGTGACGTAGCCGATCACGGTGTCGGCTTCGGCGATCGCCGCGCGGGCCCGCGCGGTCAGGTGCTCGTGGGCGCCGGGGCCCAGGCCCACGAGCATGATCTTGCCGCCGGGCACGGCGGGGTGAAGGCGGTCGGGTGCGTTCATCGTAAGGCTCACTCCGGTTCGAAACCCCGCCCCTCGGGGCGGTTCGGAGCGACAGGCCCGAGAGCCTGCCGCCAGTCGGTTGCTGCGGGCATTCTTGCGATCGAGACGGTGGCGTTGCGGCCGTCCGGGCCGCGCCGCCGGTGTTTTTCGACCAGCAGCGCGCCGGGGTCGGCGCCGAGCGAGGTGCCGGCGGCAAGCAGCGCCGCGGCCTCGGCCACCGAGCGGGTGCCGGTGTAGCGGCGCACGGTTTCGGACGGATTCGGCACCGGCACGGCGGCCAATGCCGCGGCGGGGTAAAAAACGATGCGCCAGCTCCGGCGTGCGGCCAGTTGCACCAGACCCGGCTCGTCGGCCTTCAGGTCGATGCTGGCGACCGCGGCGACGTCGGCAAGCCCGGCGCCGGCCTGCGCCAGCGCCTCGGCGATGGCCTGCGCGATCGTCGCCGCCGGCGTGCCGCGGTCGCAGCCGAGACCCAGCGCGATCTTTCGGGCCGGGTGACCGGTCTCGTGGCCGAACTCGCGCGGAGGCCGGTAAATCACCCGCTTGCCGGCCAGCCGTGCGGCGATCGCAGCGGGCAGCGCGCGATGGCTCACCCACAGCACCGCGCCGAATGCGTCCGGTTCGATGTCCTCGATACGCGCGGCGAGCTTCAGATTGGCCGGCAGCGGGCCGCCGCGGCCGTTGGCGTGGCCGCTCCACCAGTCGCGGCGGCCGGCTTCCTGCACCAGCGCGACTGGCTCGTCGTTCACCATCGCCGCACTCGCACGCACGATTTCGTCATGGCTGGCCTCGAAGGTCCAGCCCAGTTCGCGGCCGAGCAGATCCACCGCCAGCGTCTCGCGGGCGTCCGACGCGGTGGTCAGCACCGCGGTGGCGCCGACGGCTTCGTGCAGCCGGGCGGCGATCGCGTTGGCGCCGCCCAGGTGCCCGGACAGCACCGGGATCGCCCAGCGCGCGGCCTCGTCGAGCACGACCACGCCGGGGTCGCTTTCCTTGTTGCGCAGGTGCGGCGCGATCAGGCGCACCACCGCGCCGAGCGAGACGATCGCGACGATGCCGTCGAAGCGCGCGAACAGTGCCGGGATCTGATCGCCGGTCTTGCCGGAGAAGCAGGCGAAGGCGTGCGGTGCGGCGGCGCGAGCTTCGGAGCGGAATTTCTCCGGCGCAAACAGCGTCGCGCCCGGCAGCGCGGCAAGCACCCGGCCCGCCAGGGCGATGCCGTGGCGGGTGATCGCGACCACGGCGACGAGGTGCCGGGATCGTGTCATGGGCGGAACGCCTCGTGCATCGCAGGCGTGCCCTCCCCGGCGCGCCGGCGGCAGCCCCGGCGCAGTTCGCCGCGTGCGCGCCTGGGGTTCTGCACCAGCAGCAGCGACAGGTAATGCACTTTTTCGCCACGCAGGCTGGCGACGTCGCGCACGGTGCGCTCGCCCGGTGCGCCGACCTTCTCGACGAAGCAGCTGGTGGCGGTGAGATCCCGGCGCTCGAGCAGGTCGAGCACCTCGTCGAGCATCGGCTTCACCTTCATCAGCACCAGGGTGTCGAACTCGTCGAGCAGCTGGTCGATGACGCCGACGCCATAGGCCGCGGGAATCACCGCGAGGGTCTCGTCCTCTTCGGCGAGCGCGACGTCGGCGACCGCCGCGGCCGCAGCGAAGGAGCTGACGCCGGGAATGGTGTCGACCGCGATCTGCGGCGCGAGCTCGCGCACCGCGCGCGTGAGGTGGCGGAAGGTGGCATAGGTGGAGGCGTCGCCCTCGACCAGGAAGGCGAGGTCGCGCCCTTCGGCGAGCAGTTGCACCGTCTGCGCGGCGGCACGCGCCCAGGCCTTCGCGAGTGCAGCCGCATCACGGGTCATCGGGAAGACCAGCGCGACCGCATCGTCCGGTATGGCCAGCCCGCCACGGCGGGCGATGTCGAGCGCGTAGGAAGACTCTTCCGCCTTCTTTACCGGGTAAGCCCAGCGCGCACCGGAGTGCAGCGCAGCCCAGCCGCGGCGGGTGATCAGCTCGGGGTCGCCGGGGCCGAGCGAGACGCCGATCAGCCGGCCGAAGTGTCGTGCGTCCGGGGCATGGGCCGGGCGCCGTGCGACCGCGCAAGGCGGGGCGCTTGCGCGGGCGTGGTCACGAGCCTGGTCGGGGCGGGTGTTGGGGGCGCCGGCGGTGTCGGGAGAGGTGGACCTTTGCATGACGTTTCTCAGGAATCGGATTGGGGATGGGCTGCGGCGGCGATCGGCGCGCCGGGTCCGCTTTGGCGTCGAGCGCCCGCGCGTGCGGTGACGATCCACACCGGGTTCTGGGCGGCGAGGCGGTGCATGTCGAGGATGGGCTGGCTGCGCGCGGCCGAGAGCATCGTGACTTCCCAGGACCCGCCCGCCGCGGTCAGCGCTGCGGTCGCGGTGGCGAGGTTCTCGAGTGTGACGAAGTTCATCACCAGCCGGCCGTCCGGCTTGAGGCGGGCGAGCGCGAGCCGGATCAGCTCGGCCAGTTCGCCGCCCGAGCCGCCGATGAAGACGGCGTCGGGGTCGGGCCAGGCGTCGAGGCCCGCGGGCGCCTTGCCTTCGAAGAGGCTGTAGTTGGTGGCGCGCAGACGGCGTGCGTTGGCGCGCGCGTTGGCGGCGTCGGCGGCGTTCTTCTCGATCGCCCAGACGTGACCATGGCCGGCGATGCGGCTTGCCTCCAGACCGACCGAGCCGGCGCCGGCGCCGATGTCCCAAACGACGCTGTCGGCGCGCAGGGCCATTTTGGCGAGCGATACCGCGCGCGCCTCGAGCTTGGTGATCAGCCCCTTTTCCGGTGTGCGCTGGACATAGTCGAGGTCGTCGAGGCCGATCAGCGTGCCGTCGGCGGCGCTGCCCTCGATCGCCACGACGTTGGGTTGCGGGAAGCGTCGTGACGCGGCCTCGTGCAGGGCCAGCCTTGGGAACACCGCCTCGTCGTCCAGGCACAAGCGGGCGACCGGCGCAGCTCGTCGCCGTAGCCGGCGGCGATGAGCGCACGGGCGATGCGGTCGGGGCCGTTGGCCGGGCTCGTGAAGGCGAGCACCAGCGGGTGTTCGGCGACCGTGCGCAGCACGCGGTAGAGGCCATGTGCCGGGCCGGGCGCGGGGTCCAGCGGGTCGGCACGCCATTCGCCCGCATCGGCGCCGTGGCACGAGGCGATGCGCGCGTCCTGCCACGGCAGCTTCAGCCGCGCGCACGCGAGCTGCAGGGTGGAGGGCGCGGGCAGCACCTCGATGGCCTCTGGCCCGAGCTTGCCGATCAGCGTCGCGGCAATGCCGTGGCACAGCGGGTCGCCGGTGGCGAGCACCACCGCGCTGCCGCCGGCGGCGCGCGCCGCCGTGATCCAGCCGGGGATGCGCGAAAAGGCGCCATCCATCGCATGGCACACCGCCTGCGGGGCGAGATGCGGCGCGACGAGTTCGAGCGTGCGGCCGGCGCCGATGACGCAGGCCGCCGCGCGCAGGCGTGCGCGCGCGCGCTCGGACAGACCGGCCCAGCCGTCGTCGAGGATGCCGATCAAAGTGCAGGATTCAGTCAAGGGGTCGGTCTTCCACGGTGACGATGGGTTGCCCCTCGAAGTTGCACGCCAGGACGGTCAGCCGGTGCGGGCCGGGATAGCGCTCGCGCAGGCTGTGAATCGCGCGTTCGGCGAGGGCGCGGTGGAAGGCTTCGGACAGACCGAGCTCGGCCAACTGCTCGGCGGCGAAGCGGGCCGTCTCGGCGGCGCGGATCGCGGCGACGAGCGCGGCCGGCGCGCCGATTTGCGCCGCCGCCGCGGCGATCAGCGCACGATCGATTTCCTCGCGCCAGGCATGGGTGACCGACAGGCCTTGCGCGATCTTGGTGAGCTTGCCGACCATCGCGCCGACGACGATGTGGCGCATCTGCTGCCTGATCGCCGTCGTGAAGGCGGCCTTCACGAAATCGCCGAACTGCACGAAGCAGGCTTCGTCGAGCTGCGGGAACGCGCGCATCGCGCACTTCTCGGTGCGCCCGCCGGTGGTCAGCACCAGCGTGGTCTGGCCCTGGCGGGCGGCGACGTCGATCGCCTGCACGACGCTGGCCCGCCAGGCGGCGGTCGAGAACGGGCGCACGATGCCGGTGGTGCCGAGAATGCTGATGCCGCCGAGGATGCCCAGGCGCGCGTTGAGCGTCTTCTTCGCCATCTCCTCGCCGCCCGGCACCGAGATCGTCACTTCCAGGCGGTCGCCGGCGTCGAGCAGCGCAGCGCCGGCCGCCACCACATTGGCCGTGATGTTGCGCCGCGGTACCGGGTTGATCGCAGGCCCCCCGACCTCCAGGCCGAGGCCGGGCCGGGTGACGACGCCGACGCCGGGGCCGCCCTTCAGGGTCACCCCCCCGCCGCCGCCGGCGATGCGGCGCACATCGACGGTGATGTGGGCGCCGTGGGTCGCGTCGGGGTCGTCGCCGCCGTCCTTGATCGCCGCCGCGTGCGCGCAGTCGAGACCGGTCTCGCGGGTGACGCGGCCGTCCAGCACCGCGAAACGCGCCCGCATGCCGTTGGGCAGCTCACACTCGACGCTGTCGGGCACCGTTCCGTGCACCAGGCCGAGGGTCGCCGCGCGCGCGG
>DAOMOP010000006.1:0-16539 GCA_035444405.1 Rhodocyclaceae bacterium | reverse complement strand
CGCCGGTGGAGAAACCGGTGCGGTTGCCGCGGTTGCGCCGGGCGTCGCCCTTGCGCACGCGGGTCGGCGAGGACGCGACGGTGGCCACCACGCTTGCGCTCAGCCGTGCAGCATCTGCCGCTGACGCGTTTCGGCCAGTCCGAGGAGCGCGTGGATGGCCGCAACCACCAGCGTCGAGCCGCCCTTGCGGCCGCGCAGCGTGATCCACGGCACTTCGCTCACGCCGGCGAGCAGTTCCTTGGATTCGGCGGCCGACACGAAGCCGACCGGCATGCCGATGACCAGCGCCGGACGTGCGCCTTCCTCGCGGATCAGGCGCACCAGCTCGATCAGCGCGGTGGGCGCGTTGCCGATGCCGACGATGGCGCCGTCGACCAGCCCGAGGCGGTGCGCCTTTCGCATCGCCTGTACGGCACGGGTGGTGTCTGCGGTACGCGCCGCTTCGATGACGTCCGGGTCGGAGATGAACTCGTGGGTCGCGATGCCGAAGTGGGCCAGTCGCGTCGGCGACAGGCCGACGCAGATCATCTCGACGTCGGCGACGACGGGGGTGCCGCCGGCGAGCACGGCTTGCAACCCGGCTTCGACCGCGTCGGGGTGAAAAGCGGCGAGGCCGTTGAACTCGAAGTCGGCGTTGGCGTGGATCATGCGGCGCACCACCGGCCATTGCTCGGCGCGGTAGCGGTGCGGTCCGGCCTCCGCGTCGATGATGGCGAACGAATCGTGCTCGATCGCGCGGCCGGCGGCGGTGAGCTGTTCGGTGATGGTATTCGGGGTCATGGTCGAAGGGCTCCGGAGTTCAGATGGGTGTGGGCGTGTGGCGCGCAGCGCGGGCCTCATGGCCGTGACCGTGCCGGTGGGCATGGTCACGGCCGCAGCCGGGGGCGCAGTGGTGGTGGTCGTGCCGGTGCCCGGTTTCGGCGGCGAGCCGGTATTTGCAGCCGTCGCATTCGAGCAGGCCGAACTCGCGCAGCGCTGCGTCGCCGGTGGCGAGTTCGCACTCGGCCACGCGGTGGTCGAGGAGCGCGAATATCGCGGGGTCGAATCCGAAGGGGCTGCCGAGCGCGAAGGCGATTTGTGGATACTGGCGCTCGAGGCGGACGACCTGCGCGCGGATGCGCTCGATCAGTACGCCGGTGAAGAGATACACCGGCACGATGGCGATCTGCGTCGTGCCCAGCCGCACCTGGCGCTGCACCACGGTTTCCAGCCGCGGCCAGGTGACGCCGGTGAATGCGAGGTCGATCAGGTCGTGGTCGCCGTCCTCGAAGAGCCAGCGCGCCATCTTCGCGAGCTCGCCATTGGCACCGCGGTCGGATGAACCGCGACCGAGCAGGATCACCCCGGTGGTGCGCGGATCGGGCATGTCGAGCTGCTTCATCAGCTGCGCGAGCCGTCCCGCGAGCACGCCGAACATCTCCCGACCCATGCCGAGGTGGCGCGTACACGCGAAATCGACGCCGGCGTGGCGGCGGCGGGCACGTGCGAGCGCGGCCGGCAGTTCCATCTTGACGTGGCCGGCGGCGTTGAGGATGAACGGGATCGCCAGCACCCGGCGGGCACCGGCGGCAGCACGGTCGAGCCCTTCGTCGAGCAGCACGTCGGCGTGCTCGATGAAGCAGGTCTCGATCCGGCGGCCCGGGTGGCGTGCGCTCCACTGCGCGGCGAAGTGCAGGATCTGCGCGTTGCCCTCACGGTTGCGCGAACCATGGCCGACCAGCAGGCAGGCGGTGTCGTTCATGCGCACTCTCCGGCAGGTGCCGCGCCATCCGCGGACGGGCGGGCTTTGCGGAAGCGGTGCGCGAAGCCCGGGTCGTAGAGTTTCGAGCGGGCGACGCCGTCGCGGCTGCCGGCGCCGAGCGTGGGGCCGGCGATGATCATGGCCTGGCTGGCGATCTTCTCCGCCCGGCAGCGCTGGCGGATGTCGGCCAGCGTGCCGCGCACGATCTTCTCTTCGCCCGGCCAGCTCGCCTTCTGCACGACGAGGATGGGGGCGTCCTCCGGCCAGCCGGCGGCACGCAGGGCGCGCTGCACCTCGTGCAACAGGGTGATCGAGAGGAAGATGCAGAGGGTGCTGCGATGCGCGGCGAGCGCCTCGAGTGCCTCGCCGGACGGCATCGGCGTGCGCCCGGCGACGCGGGTCAGGATCACGGTCTGGGTGAGTTCCGGCAGGGTCAGCGTCTCGCCGGCGGCGGCCGCGGAAGCCATCGCCGACGACACGCCCGGCACCACCTGCCAGGCGACGCCGGCGGCCTCGAGCGGGCGCGTCAATTCGACCAGCGCACCGAAGAGGCTCGGGTCGCCGGTCTGCAGGCGCACCACGGTCTCATGCCGGGTGCAGGCCGCCAGCAGCCACGCCGTCATCTCCTCCAGGGTCATGTCCCTGGAGTCGCGGATCTCGCAGCCGGGCGGCGCGTAAAGTGTGGCGGCGCGGTCGACGAGCGAGCCGGCGAACAGGATCGCGCCGGCCGACTCGAGCAGGCGCCGGCCCTTCACCGTGATGAGGTCCGGGTCGCCGGGACCCGCCCCGACGAACCACACCGCGGCCGGCATGGCCTCAGACGCTCGTGGCGGGCTTGCCCAGCGCGGTGCACAGCCGGCCGAGCGGGTGGTCGGCGAGCGGCTGCAGCAGCTTGACGAAGGCAAGCGTGATGACCGGCTCGATCAGCACCAGCGGTCCGTACGCCGTGACGAACGCGGGCCACGCGCTCAGGGTCGTGGCCTGCTCGCCGAACGCCAGCCAGAAGCCGACCATCAGCGTGACGCCGGCGTAGAAGGTGGCGTCGAGCTTGACGATGCTGCGGATGTCGCGCGTACGCAGGTGCCGGCCGAGGGTGTAGTGCAGCACGACCAGCGGGATCGCGAGGGTGAGCGTGTTGACGCCGAGATGGACGAGGTCGGCGGGCTCGAACAGCAGCCCCTGCAGCAGCAGGCCGACACCGAAGCCGAGCAGCGTCGGAGCGAAGCCGAGGATCAGGTACATCGGCATCGCACCGACGAAATGCAGTTCGGACGGGCCGGCCGGCGCGCTGAAGCTCTGCATGAAGAGCGTGAAGGCAAGCGCCGCGAGCACGGTGCGGATGACGAGTTGGGGCGACTTGAACAGGCCGAGCGCGTGCCGGCCGAGCAGGCCCGCGGCCGCGGCGTTGGCGATGGCGATCTTGGTGGCCGATACGAAACCGGGTTCGATATGCATTTGCGACTCCCCTTCGAGTGCGTTGAAAAAGCGCTTGCCCGGGCAGGGCCGCAAGGGGGAGTGCGAATCAGGAAGTCCGAGTGCGACGGACGACGGATGCGCGAGTCGATTCGGCTTGGCGGAAGGGCTCGCTCGTTGAAACGGATGCGATCCGGCCCGATCAGGCCTGTCGGCTCACAGCCTCACCCCGAGGCCGATGCCAGCTGATTGATCGGGCCGGTCTTCTGGCTCACCTTCGGCCGGTGGTCGCCGCCTTCCCGCGCGCAAAAAATCGCAGTGGCGTGTGGCGACCCCGTCAGGCTTACAGCAGCGGGGGCTGCGCCGGAATGGTCGGTCGCCGAGGCGACCGAATTCACCGGACTTCCCGTTTCACCCCGTCTCGCGGTCGCGCGACAGGGCACCCGGATCAACTTCGTGACGAGGATAAACGAGACGGGGTGAAGATGGCAATACCTGTGCGGCATGTGCTGCAATGTCGACGGGATCCGGTAAGGCAACGCTGCGGCCGTGTCGCCGAGGCATGTCCGGCCTCGGCGATCGTTCGGACCGTTTGCCGGCGAGGGCCGCCGCGCGTGCCAGCGGCCCCCGTTCGAGGCGAATGTGCGACGCGATATGGGCAGCTTCAGTATGTCGCCGTCAGTCCGCTTTCCGCGCGGTCAATTGGTCGCGCAACTGTTGCAGCGTCTTCTCGCCGATGCCCGGCACCCGGACGAGCTCGTCGACCGAGGCGAAGGGTCCGTTCGCCTCGCGGAACTCGATGATCGCGTTTGCTTTGGCCGGGCCGATGCCCTTGACCTGTTCGAGGGTGGCGGCGTCGGCCGTGTTGATGTCCACCGCGTCTGCGGCGGTTGCCGCGAAGGGGGCCAGCAAGGCGAGCGCGAGAACCAGTGTGCGAAGCAGCTTCGTCATGACGAGTCTCCATTCGGTGATATGCCATATGGCAAGCGCATTGTTGCGCGAGCTTTCGATATATGTCAAATGGCAATTACAAATGCATCGATCGTGCACATCGACGGGTGCCGCGCGGGCGCGCCATCGATCGCGCTGCGAGATGCGTTCACCGGATGGACTCGCAAGCTGCGCATGCTTGCGCCCACCTCTTGTGTATATAAGAAAGTGGCGATATAGTGATGTACATCAGGGATCTTCAGGGAGTCAAATCATGCTGCGCTTCGACATCGCCCCGGTGTGCGCCAACGCCTACCGCATCCAGGCGGCCGTGACCCTTGCGGTCAGTGCCGCGTATCTCTTCACGCCTTACCGGTGGCTTGCCGTGTTGCTGCTGGCGGGCGGCGCGCTGCGCGGCTTCGCGTCGCCGCACAAGTGTCCGTCGTACCGCCTGTTCGCACTGATCACGCGCAAGGCCGGTCTTGCCAAGCCGATCAACGCGGGCGCGAAAATGTTCGCCGACAAGCTCGTTGCGATCGCCGGCGCCGTGATGGTGTCGAGCTGGTTGCTCGGCTCCGAAATCGGCGCGATTCCGGCAGCGGTGCTGCTGGTGTTCGCCTTCGTCGACCTGCTGACCGGGTTCTGCGCGGCGTGCTGGGCGTACGGGTTGTGGTACAAGCTGCGCGGTGCGCGGGCATGAGGCACGCGTGAAAGGTTGCCGATGTCGGCGCCGATGCAGGAAAAACGGCATCGCCGCAATGCGGGGATGCCGTTTTCTTGCGTGCGCTGTCGCGCTGGGAGCGGCGAGCGTGCTGCTGACCGCTGTTCGCGTGCCGGATCAGCGGCCGCGGTTGCCCTGTTTGGGCGAGAACAACGCGGCCCGCGGCCCCGCTGCGTTCTGACCGCCTCGCGCCCTGCGGCGCCCGTCGCTGCCGCCACGTGGCGCTTGCGTCACGGTGTTGGCTGCGCCATGAGGGCGTGCGCCGCCACCGTCGCGGTGCTGCGTGCCGCGTTCGTTGTCGGGTTGTCCACGTCGCGGGGACGAATCGCGCGTTGTCACCGATGGCGCGCCGCCTTGCCGTGGCCGGGCGTGCACGGGCCGATCGCTGCTGCCGTGGCGGCCGCTCCCCCTGCGCGGTGCGGGGGTGCGCGGTGTTGCGTGGGGCGACTCGGGTGCGACATCGTCGCGCCCGGGGACTTCGATCGCGTTCGGGATGAACCCGTCCGCGGTAGCGCGCGCGATGCGCGTGCGGATCAGCCGTTCGATGCCGGCGAGATGCTTGGTCTCCTCGACGTCGACGAGCGAGATCGCGTGGCCGGGACTGCCCGCCCGGCCGGTGCGGCCGATGCGGTGGACATAGTCCTCGGGCACGTTCGGCAGCTCGAAATTGACCACGTGCGGCAGCTGATCGATGTCGAGGCCGCGGGCGGCGATGTCGGTCGCGACCAGTACCGGAAGCGCGCCGTCCTTGAACTGCGCGAGCGCACGCGTGCGCGCGGACTGGCTCTTGTTGCCGTGGATCGCCGCCGAGGCGATGCCCTGCTTGCCCAGATACTCGGCGAGCTTGTTGGCGCCGTGCTTGGTGCGCGTGAACACCAGCACCTGCCGCCAGTCGTTCTGCCGCACCAGGTGCGTGAGCAGCTCGCGCTTCTGCTTCTGGCCGATCATATAGACCGACTGCGAGACGAGCTCGGAGGTGGTGTTGCGGCGCGCGACCTCGACGCAGCCGGGCTGCTTCAGCAGGCCGTTGGCGAGTTCGCGGATTTCGTCCGAAAACGTCGCCGAGAACAGCAGGCTCTGGCGCTTTTGCGGCAGCAGCGCGAGGATGCGGCGGATGTCGCGGATGAAGCCCATGTCGAGCATGCGATCGGCCTCGTCGAGAACCAGGATCTCGACGCCGGAAAGGTCGACGGTCTTCTGCCCGGCGTGATCGAGAAGCCGCCCCGGTGTGGCGACGAGTATGTCGACGCGGCTGCGCAGTGCGTGGATCTGCGGATTGATATTGACGCCGCCGAACATCACCATCGAGGTGAGCGGCAGGTGGCGGCCATAGGTCTCGACCGACTCCTGCACCTGGGCGGCCAGCTCGCGCGTCGGCGTCAGGATCAGGCAGCGCGGCCGGCCGGGCTTGTGCGCGGCGGCGTGGTGCGATGACAGCCGCTGCAGCACCGGCAGCGTGAAGCCGGCCGTCTTGCCGGTGCCGGTCTGGGCGGCGGCGAGCAGATCACCGCCGGCGAGAACGAGCGGGATGGCCTGCGCCTGGATCGGCGTGGGCGTCGTGTAGCCGGTGTCGGCGATGGCGCGCAAAAGGGGTTCGGCCAGTCCCAGACTGGCAAAGTCGTTGCTTGTGGTCATGCGGAAGAATGCTCCAGCGACGGCCTGTCGCTCAAGCCGAGAGACACCAATCGAGGCGGGCGGGGTTGTGGACCGGGTGATCGGTCTGCGGGTGGTCGAATCGCGGCCGATTGGTCGGGCGCGCGAATTCGCGGTATTGTACGGCCTTTGGCGCAACGCAGCAAAGAACTCTCCGGCCCGAACTGGAAGGTGTGTTCATCGGCTTGCCAAAAAACCGGATTTCAGGCGAATTGCTGATGAATCCGGCGAAATTACGACCATCGTGCAATTTGTTCCATATCGGAATGCGGGTATAGTCCCCGACGCTCGCATGGTGATTTGAGGTTGTCGGCAATGGCTGGTGATTCTTCCTGCACCTCCGAGGTGTGTGCGCGTCTTTCCCGTCGGCTGGGTGTGCAGGCGCTGGTGGGGCTTCTGACACTGGCGGCAGTCGTGAGCGCAATGGCGGTTGCCGCGCTGGCCGGCCTTTCGGCGGCGGCTGCGGCCTTCTCGCAAGGGGAGGTCGGCAAGAGCCTCGCCTGGAGTCTGCTGGCGGCTGCTGGGGCGGGAGTTGCGTTCCTGTGCGGACGCTGGCTGCTGGCACCGGATGGCGGGCCGCAGGGCATCGCGCTCGAGCGCGGGTCGGCCGGCTCGCTGCATCGGCTGATCGATCGGGTCGGTGCCCGCTTCGGCGGTGTCGCGGTGCACGCCGTCTGGGTCACCGGCGACATGAACGCGGCGGTGCTGCAACGGCCGCGCTGGGGGCTCGTCGGCCCGATGCAGACCCATTTCATGATCGGCCTGCCGTTGATCCACAGCGTCTCCGATCGCCAGTTCCCGGCGATTCTCGCGCACGAGTTCGGGCATCTGGTGCGCCAGCGCCAGGGGCTCGCCGCCTGGGGCTGCCACGTGCGGGCGTGGTGGTTCCGCACGATGGATCGCTGCATCGACGACGTGCCGCTGCTGGCCGAGCCGATCGAGCGCTGGACGTCGGGCTACCTCGAGCAGGCGCGCTATCTCGCGCGCCTCGAGGAGTTCGAGGCGGATCTCGCCGCCGCGCAGGTGGTCGGTGCCGAATTGCTCGGCGAGACGCTGGTCGAGGTGGCGATGAAGGAGCGCTATCTCGCCGAGGACTACTGGTTGCAGATCCTGGCCCAGAATGCCGCCGAGCCGTCGCAGCCGATGCGACCGTACCGGGACATGGGTCTGGGCATGGCGGTGGGGTTCCGCCGCACCGTCCATCAGCACGCGCTGCGCTTGTCGATGGCTTCGGGCGAGGATCGCAGCGAGGACCCGCATCCGTCACTGTCCGAGCGCCTGCTGGCGCTGGGCATCCTGCCCGACGAGGTGGTCGTCGAGGAGGGCGAGGCGGCGGTGCGCCATCTGTCACCGATGCTGCCCGACCTCGCGTCGATCTTCGATCGCGCCTGGCGCGCCTGCCAGCAGGATGCCGGGGCCGCGATGCGCTGAATCGGCCCCGCGTGGGCCGTCGCAGCGTCAGCGGGCCCGGACGTCGCGTTTGCGGCGTGCCTCTTCGAGAAAGGCGCACAGGCGCTCCGCTCCGTCCACAATGCGCGGCGTGTGGCGCTGGATCAGATCGGGCGGGATGAAGTAGAGATTGTCGGCGCGGTTCGCGGCCAGATCGGGCCAGCGCTTCCACTGGTCCAGCCACTCGGGACGGGCATCGCCCATGCCACTGGCGACGATGACCTCGGGGTTGGCGGCAAGTACGGCCTCGACGCCGATCTTCGGCGCGAGTTGGGCCAGTCCGGCGAACACGTTGTCGCCGCCGCACAGACGCATCACGTCCGAGATCAGGTGTTCGCCGTTCACCGTCATCAGCGGCTGGTTCCAGATCTGATAGAACATGCGCACCGGAGGGCGGTCCCGATATCGCGCGGCGAGCGCGTCGCGTCGCGCGCGGAAGCGGGCGGCGGCCTCGGCTGCGGCCGTCTCGGTGCCCGCCAGCCGGCCGAAGGCCTCGAGGCTGCGCGCGACGTCGTCGAGGCTGCGCGCCTCGTTCAGATACACGGGAATCCCCAGCGCCTCGAGCTTGCCCAGATGCGCACTGCGGTTGCCGCTCTGCCAGGCGATCACCAGATCCGGCTGCAGCGCCGCGACCGCTTCCATATCGACGCTGTTGTAGCCGCCGACCTGCGGCAGGCTGCGGGCGGCCTCGGGATAATCGCTGTAGGCGACGGCCCCGACGACGCGCGCGCCGGCACCGGCGGCATACAGGATTTCGGTGACGTGTGGTGCGAGGCTGACGATGCGCCGGGCGGGCCCCGGCAGGCGCAGCTCGCGTCCGGTGTCGTCACGGATCGTCAGCTCGGCGGCTGCCGGCATGGCAATACCGAGGCACAGCAGGGCCGGGATGATCGCGCGGGCGAGACGATTGTTCATCGGTTCGAGTGTCGCTTCACGTCGTCGGGGAAGAGCGCGCCCCGGCACGGCCGAGGCCGGGCCGCGTGGCCGCTCCGCTGGCGGGCTTCGCCCTTGTCGATTCTCTCGCGGATTCGGGCCGTGGTGGCTATCCATGACGGGTGAGCATGGCCAGCGCGTCGGCGAGACGGGCCCATGCCGTTTCCGTACCGGGCAGGCCGAAGCGCAGACTGGGCGGGTCATCGAAGCGGCGCACCAGAACGCCCTGGCGTGCGAGCGCGTCGTGCACGGCGTGGGCGTGTTCGGTCCTGATCCACTGGAAGAGCGGCGTCCCCGACGGCTCGCCGAGACCGGCCCTGCGCAGCAGCGTCGCGAGCCGCTCGCCGTCGGCCGCCAGCCGTGCACGCATCGACGCCTGCCAGTCGCGGTCGGCGAGGGCGGCGCGTGCGGCATGGCGCGCCGGGCCGGCGATCGTCCACGGTCCGAGGCGCTCGGCCAGCGCACGACACAGCGCAGGAGCGGCCAGCACGAAGCCCAGCCGCGCACCGGCGAGCCCGAAGAACTTGCCGAGCGAGCGCAGCACCACCAGGCCCGGTGACCCGGCATGCGCGGCGAGGCTGTGTGCCGGTGTCGCGTCGATGAAGGCTTCGTCGACGATCAGCCATCCGCCGCGTGAGGCCAGCCGCCGATGCCAGTCGAGCAATTGCGTTGGCGTGAAGCGCGCGCCGGTCGGGTTGTTCGGATTGACGAGCACGACGACGTCGAGCGCGTCGAGCGCCGCCGCGATGCCGGCCGCCGGCAGGCTGCGCGGACTGCGCTTTCGCCACGCGTGTGCATGTTCGGCATAGCTCGGTGCGAGGACGCCGACGCGCTCACCGGCGATCAGATCGGGCAAGGCCTGGATGGCCGCCTGCGAGCCGGCCACCGGCAGCAGGGTGTCCGTGCCGTAGTAGCGGGCGGCGGCATCCTCGAGGCCGTCGTGTTCCTCGGGCAGGCGGAGCCAGGCATCGGCCGGAACGGGGGGTACCGGATAGCCGTGCGGATTGATGCCGGTCGACAGGTCCAGCCATTCGCCGACGGCAATGCCATAGTGCCGCGCGGCGCTGCGCAGCCGTCCGCCGTGCTCAAGCAAGATCGGCTCCGGCAATCGCGACGACGATGATGGTGAGCGCGGCGAGCCACACCAGCATGCCGCGTTCGACGAGTCCCACTGCCCGGCGCACGGTCGCCGCTTCGGGCGCCGCGCCGCGGCCCAGTTGCGGCCGTGCTTCGTCGTGACCGCCGTAGCGCGCCGTGCCGCCCAGCGAGACGCCGAGCGCGCCGGCACCGGCAGCCATGACCGGGCCGGCGTTGGGGCTGTCCCACAGCGGCGCCTGCGCGCGCCAGCAGGCGAGGGCATCGCGCGTGTTGCCGAGCACTGCATACGTCAGCGCGGTCAGGCGTGCCGGCATCCAGTTCATCGCATCGTCGATGCGTGCGGCCGCGCGGCCGAAGTCGACGAAGCGCGGCGTGCGATAGCCCCACATCGCGTCGAGCGTGTTGGCGAGGCGAAACAGCAGTGCCCCGGGGCCGCCGAGCAGGCAGAACCAGAACAGCGCGCCGAAGATCGCGTCATTGCCGTTCTCGAGCACCGATTCGGTGCCCGCCCTGGCGATGCCGGTCGCATCGAGCGAGGCCGTTTCGCGGCTGACCATGCGCCCGACGTGCGCGCGGGCGCGGTCGAGATCGCCGGCCTCGAGTGGCGTGGCGACCGCGTCGGCGTGCTCGGCGAGGCTGCGCGCGCCCAGGGCGAGGTACAGCAGACCGACGTCGACGAGCCAGTGCGCGACCGGATGGGTGCCGCGCAGCAGCACCGCCAGACCCACCCATGGTCCGACCGCCACCACCCATGCCACGACACCGCCGGCGCGCGCAGGCAGTCGCCGTCGCGCCCGAGCTTCGAGCCACCCGGCCCAGCGGCCGAAACCGACCAGCGGATGCAGACGGCGGGGTTCGCCGAGCAGGCGGTCGGCGAGCATGGCGGCGGCGAGTTTCAGGACCGGTTCGAGCATCGTGGAGCGGGTGGGTGAGGGCGACGGCGGACCTTCGTGCGCCGTCGGCGCGTTCGCTGGGTGATACGGCGGCCGACATCGCGGCCGATTCGGCGATAATGGCCGGCCTTCGAAGTCACGGGATTCTACGCGATGCCACGAGCCTCCGCCCTGATGGTGCAGGGCACCACTTCCGACGCCGGCAAGAGCACGCTCGTCGCCGGGCTCGCGCGGGTGCTCGTGCGTCGCGGTGTGCGGGTCGCGCCGTTCAAGCCGCAGAACATGGCGCTCAACTCCGCCGTCACTGCCGACGGCGGCGAGATCGGCCGTGCGCAGGCGCTGCAGGCGCTCGCAGCAGGGCTTGCTCCGCACACCGACTTCAATCCGGTGCTGCTCAAGCCGTCGACCGACATCGGCGCGCAGGTGATCATCCACGGCAAGGCGGTGAAGCATTTGTCCGCGCGCGACTACCACGACTACAAGCCCGTCGCGCTGGCCGCCGTGATGCAGTCGTGGGGGCGGCTCACCGAGGCTTACGACTGCGTGCTCGTCGAAGGTGCGGGCAGCCCCGCCGAGATCAACCTGCGCGAGCGCGACATCGCCAACATGGGCTTCGCCGAGGCGGCCGACGTGCCGGTGATCCTCGTCGCCGACATCGACCGCGGCGGCGTGTTCGCGCATCTGGTCGGCACGCTGGAACTGTTGTCGCCGTCCGAGCGCGCGCGTGTGCAGGGCTTCGTGATCAACCGCTTCCGCGGTGACATCGCACTGCTCGAGCCGGGGCTGGACTGGCTCGAGGCGCGCACCGGCCGGCCGGTGCTCGGCGTGCTGCCCTACCTGCATGGGCTGTTTCTCGACGCCGAGGACGCGCTCGCCGATGCGCGCGCCGAAAAGGGCGACGCGCGGCTCAAGGTGGTCGCGCCGGCCTATCCGCGCATCTCGAACCATACCGATCTGGACGCGCTGCGCCTGCATCCGCAGGTCGATTTCGCCTGGGTCGGGCCCGGACAGGCAATGCCGGCAGCCGATCTGGTCGTGCTGCCCGGCTCGAAGAGCGTGCAGGCCGACCTCGCGTGGCTGCGTGCGCACGGCTGGCAGGCTGCGCTCGAGCGCCACCTGCGCTACGGCGGCAAAGTGCTCGGCATCTGCGGCGGCTTCCAGATGCTGGGCCGCCGCCTGCACGATCCGCTCGGACTGGAGGGGGCGGCCGGCAGCAGCGCCGGCTTCGGCTGGCTCGACATCGACACCACGCTCGCCCCCGACAAGCGCCTCGACAACGTCAGCGGGCAACTGCTGCTCGACGGTGGCGGGGCCGAAGTGCGCGGCTACGAGATCCACATGGGGGTGAGCGACGGCGCCGGGCTCGCGCGACCGCTGGTCGAGCTCGCCGACGGGCGTCCCGAAGGCGCGCGATCGGCCGACGGCCAGGTACTCGGCACCTACGTTCACGGCATCCTCGATGCACCGCAGGCGCTCGCCGCGGTGCTCGCGTGGGCCGGTGCCGGCGACGTCGTCGAGATCGATCTCGCGGCGCGGCGCGAGGCGGACCTGAACCGGCTTGCGGATACTCTCGAGGACGCCCTGGACCGCCGCTTCGTTGACGGCCTCGTGGCGGGGCGCTAGTGCCGCCGCGACCGGCAGGGTGGGCGTGTCCCCGGGCGGCGCGCGCCGACGCGACTCGCGAATCGAGGGATCGCGCGAGGGGATGAGCGTGGCCGCGAAACATGCCAGAATGCCGGTGATGCAGCCGTTCGCAATGAGCCGGCAGGAGGGTTGTCATGGGATACGCACTGAAGGCGTCGCGCCTGAGCGCGGCCGAGTATCTGGCCTGGGAGGCCGGACAGCCGCAGCGGCACGAGTTCGTCGATGGCGAGGTGTTCGCGATGGCGGGAGCGGGTGATGCGCACGTGACGGTGGCTGGAAATCTCTACATGGCCTTGAGGCAGCACCTGAAGGGCTCGCCATGCCGCACCTACATGAGCGACATGCGCCTCGCCGTGGCGGCTGCGAACTGCTATTTCTACCCCGACGTGATGGTCACCTGCAGCGCCGGGGACCACGCCAGCGCGCAGGAAAAGCGTGAGCCGGTGCTGGTGGTCGAGGTGCTGTCGCCGGGCACCGAAGGCTTCGACCGCGGTGCCAAGTTCACCGCCTATCGCGCGCTGGCGAGCCTGAAGGAATACGTGCTGATCGACGTCGGGCACCGTACGGCCGACGTCTATCGCAAGGGGGTAGACGGGCTGTGGGTGCTGCATCCTTTCGAGCGCAACGACGTGCTGCAGCTCGCGAGTGTCGAGCTCGCGCTTTCTATGGACGATGTCTTCGCCGAAGTGCTCGAGGAGGCGGAGCGCCCGGCATCCGGCGACGAGTGAACGATGGTGCGCCCGCCGGTCAGCGTCCGCTGAAACGGGGCGCGCGCTTCTCGAGGAAGGCGGCCATGCCTTCGGCGTAATCGTCGGTCTCGAGGAAGGCGAAGGCGGCACGCTTTTCCGCGTCGGTCAGCGGGTCGCCACGGCCGACGCGGCGGGCCCACTGCTTGTGTGCGCGCGCGACGCTCGGCGCGCCGGCGGCGAAGGCCTTGTCGCGGTCGCAGCGCACGATCACGCAACGCAGCGTCGGGTCGGCCGCGATGTGCTGCATCGCCGTGCGCAGACTGACCCGCATCGCCGCATCGATGGCGTTGAGCTTGGTCGGGTTCGAGAGGGTCAGCGTCGCAACGCCGCCGTCGGTCGTGAAGTGGGTCGCTGCGAGCCCTTCAGGCGACCTTGTTGCGCGAACGCGCGATGCGCGCGAGGGCGGCCCGTCCGCTGTCGATGTGGTTGCGCATGGACTGCTCGGAGCGGTCCGGATCGCGCGCGAGAAGCGCCGCGAGGATGGTGCGGTGCTCGGCCAGTGATTGCTCCAGCCGGCCCTCGCCGAACAGCGAGTGATGGCGTGACAGCTTGATGACCTTGCGCAAGTCCTCGATGACGTGTTGCAGCCAGTGATTGTCGGCGATGCGCTGGACGCTGCGGTGAAAGGCCTGGTTGGCCTCGAAGAAGCCGTTGATGTCGTTGGCGCCCGCCGCCGCCTCCAGTCGTGCGTGGATGCGCTGCAACTCGTCGAGCGCCGCGGCATCGGCCTTTTCGGCCGCGCTGCGTGCGCACTGACCTTCGAGCAGCGCCATGACCGTGAAGATCTCGTCGAGGTCGCGCTCCGAGATCTCGGTCACGTAGCAGCCGCGGCGCGGCTTGAGCGTCACCAGCCCCTCGGACGCGAGCACCTTCAACGCCTCGCGCAGCGGGGTGCGCGAGATGCCGTACTGCTCGGCAAGCGCCTGCTCGTCGACCCAGGTGCCGGGCTTCAATTCGTGCGAGAAAATGCGCTGGCGCAGCCGTTCGGCGACTTCCTGATAGAGGGCGAGCGGCGCGATGCGTGAAGAGGTCATGGGCTCAGCGTGGTCGATGAGGTGCGAGTTCGGCGGATGCGCCATCGAGTGCAACGACGAGTTGCATCCATAATTATGGATAAAGTATTATTCTCCGCGTGCCTCAAGTCAACTTCCGGAGCGCGCCGCCAGACAGGAAGGCCTCTGGCCCGAATGTCACAAGCGAGGGGAGAGGGTGGCGCCGTGCAACGGAGCGTCGACGGCCACTCGCAACGCACGCCGTTGCGAGTGGCGCGGTCGTCGCCCGCGGCAACGGGATGTGACGAGGCCTGTGTTGCACGCGGCCTGGCACAAGGTCGCAGCCGCGTGCCGGATCCGCCACGCAGCCCATTCGGCGACATACACTTACATAGATCCGCCGCCACGAGCGGCTCTGAGAGAACTGAGAGGTCCGTCATGTCCAAGCCCGATTATCCCCCCTGCCCGAAGCCGGACCTTGAGGCGTGGAGCAAGGCTGCCGCCAAGCATGCGCCCGGTGGCGACGCGAACAATCTGGTGTGGACGACCCCTGAGGGGCTGGCGGTCAAGCCGCTCTATACTGCGGCCGACGTTGCCGGCCTGCCGTTTGCCGACACGCTGCCGGGCTTCGAGCCGTTCCTGCGCGGGCCCCAGCCCACCATGTATGCGGTCAAGCCGTGGACCATCCGCCAGTACGCGGGCTTTTCCACCGCCGAGCAATCCAATGCGTTCTACCGCAAGGCGCTCGCCGCCGGCGGGCAGGGCGTGTCGGTGGCGTTCGACCTTGCCACCCACCGCGGCTACGATTCCGACAACCCGCGTGTGCTCGGCGACGTCGGCAAGGCCGGCGTGGCGATCGATTCGGTCGAGGACATGAAGATCCTCTTCGACGGCATCCCGCTCGACAAGGTGTCGGTGTCGATGACGATGAACGGGGCCGTGCTGCCGATCCTGGCCGGCTACATCGTGGCGGCGGAGGAGCAGGGCGTGGCCCAGGACAAGCTCTCCGGGACCATCCAGAACGACATCCTCAAGGAGTTCATGGTCCGCAACACGTACATCTACCCGCCGACGCCGTCGATGAAGATCATCGCCGACATCTTCCGGTACACGTCCTCGCACATGCCGAGGTTCAACTCGATCTCGATCTCCGGCTACCACATCCAGGAAGCGGGCGCGAACCAGGCGATCGAGCTGGCCTTCACGCTGGCCGACGGCCTGGAGTACGTGCGCACCGGCATCAAGGCGGGAATGGACGTCGACACCTTCGCCGGGCGGCTGTCCTTCTTCTGGGCGGTGGGGATGAACTTCTATCTCGAGATCGCCAAGATGCGCGCCGCGCGCCTCTTGTGGTGGCGCATCATGAAGCAGTTCGAGCCGAAGAACCCGAAGTCGTTGATGCTGCGCACGCACTCGCAGACCTCGGGCTGGTCGCTGACCGAGCAGGATCCGTACAACAACGTCGTGCGCACGACGATCGAGGCGATGGCCGCGGTGTTCGGCGGCACCCAGTCGCTGCACACCAACGCGCTCGACGAGGCGATCGCGCTGCCGACCGAGTTCTCCGCCCGCATAGCGCGCAACACCCAGATCATCATCCAGGAAGAGACGCACATCTGTAACGTCGTCGACCCGTGGGCCGGCTCCTACATGATGGAAAGGCTCACCCAGGACATGGCCGACAAGGCGTGGAGCCTGATCGAGGAGATCGAGGCGATGGGCGGCATGACCCGTGCCGTCGAGTCCGGCTGGGCGAAGATGAAGGTCGAGGAATGCGCCGCCGAGAAGCAGGCGCGCATCGACTCGGGCAAGGACGTGATCGTCGGCGTGAACAAGTACAAGCTCGCCAAGGAAGACCCGATCGAGATCCTCGACATCGACAACCACGCGGTCCGCGACTCGCAGATTGCCCGCCTGAAGAGGATCCGCGAGACGCGCGACAGCGTGGCGGTGCAGGCTGCGCTCGATGCGCTGAGCCAATGCGCCGAGAGCGGCGAGGGCAACCTGCTCGACCTCGCGGTCGAGGCGATCCGTCGGCGCGCGACCGTCGGCGAAGTGTCCGATGCGCTCGAGAAGGTCTTCGGCCGCTACCGTGCCAACCCGCAAGCCGTTTCCGGCGTCTATGGAGCCGTCGTGGAAGAACAGGACGATTGGAAGGCACTGAAGGCCGAGATCGAGGCCTTCGTCGCCGAGGAAGGGCGCCGCCCGCGCGTGATGATCGCCAAGCTCGGCCAGGACGGCCACGACCGCGGCGCCAAGGTGGTCGCGTCGGCCTTCGCCGACCTCGGCTTCGACATCGACATCGGCCCGCTCTTCCAGACGC
>DAOMOP010000005.1:0-52732 GCA_035444405.1 Rhodocyclaceae bacterium | reverse complement strand
CGTGCTTCGAGGGGCGTTGACGCCGGATTTGTGCGGGAATGAACCGCCGTTAACAGCGGAAAGAGTGCCCTGGCCCTGCAGGGCGTGCGGCACAACCTCAGCAGCCGCGACACGCAGGTGCTGTGGGGCGACAGCCGCTTCGCCCTGCCGACCTGGTTCAGCTCACGATTCCCGGCGCGCTACGTCCACGCCCATCTGTTCGACTGGCCCGATGCCAAGCTTGCAGGCAAGACGCTGACCACTCCGCCGGGGCTGCCGGAGGGATTGCACGTGGCTGTCGCCGAGCGGGCCGTTCTGGAAATGCTGTACGAGGCCGGCGTCAAGCAAAGCCTGGAAGAGGCCCGCAACCTCTTCGATGGCCTGCGCTCGCCACGCAGGGATTTGCTCGGGCAGCTGTTGTCCTGCTGCACCAGCGTGAAGGCTGTCCGCCTCTTCCTGACCTGGGCGCGCGAGACCCAGGTCGTCGACGTCGACGCATTGCTGGCTCAGCACGCGGTTCACACGGGCAGCGACAAGCGCTGGATGAGCCGGCTGGACGACGGCACGCTCCTGAGCCTGAAACCGCATGGATAAAGCCTACGCCGACACCGTCCGCCTGCTGCTGGCCATCGCGCCCGAGGTGTTCGCCAACGACATCTTCGCGATGAAGGGCGGCACCGCGATCAATCTCTTCGTGCAGGATATGCCGCGCTTGTCCGTGGACATCGACGTGGTCTACCTCCCGCGACAGGTGCCGCGCGAAGCGGCGCTGTGGGCGATCAACGAAGAGCTCACGGCCGTCGCGAAACGCGCCGAGCCGCTCGGCATGCAGGCGCGCCTGATCCGTAGCAAGGACCTGGGCGATACCAAGCTGATCGTCGAAAACGACAGCAGTCAGGTCAAGATCGAGGTCAACGTGGTGTTCCGAGGGACGGTGCTACCCGCGGAGCGGCGACCGTTGAGCGTCAGGACCGCCGATCGGTTCGGCGTCGAGTTCGAGGTACCCATCCTTGCCACGGACGAGCTCTACGCCGGCAAGCTGGTCGCCGCGCTGGACCGACAGCATCCGCGAGATCTGTTCGACGTGTGGCGGCTCTTTGAGTCGGGCGGCATCACCGCGGGCATGGTGGAATGCTTCGTGGTCTATCTGGCCGGCCACAATCGGCCGATCCACGAGGTGTTGTTCGGCAACGACAAGGACATCGCCGCCGAGTACGACCGGGCCTTCGCCGGCATGACCGAGGTCGCCGTTCCGCTGGAGACGCTGCTCGACGCCCGCGCGCGGCTGCGAAGTGAACTGCCGGGACGACTGAGCACCGCGCACAGGCAGTTCCTGGCCGGACTGGCGCGCGCGCAGCCCGACTGGTCCCTGCTGCAATGCCCGCACGCCGCGGAGCTTCCGGCCTTGCGATGGAAGCTCAGCAACCTGGAGACCTTCCGCAAGCGCCGACCTGACGACTTCGCCGCGCAGGCCGAGGCGCTCGAAGCAGGCTTCGGCCAAATCTGACGCGGTGCCCGCAGCCGCCCTGAGATGGCGGGGCTGCCTCATGCCGCATTGATCGTCGCTGCGATGCTGGGGTTGCCCTATATCCAAACGGTTCCGAAAGGCCAAGGGGTTGGGAAGGGGCAAGGGAACGGGGCCAAGGGGAAAGGCCCTACCCGAAAAGGCCAAAAGGCACGCCCGCCAGCCCTACTCCAGGGTCCGTCATGTTCTCGGTCTTCCAGCGCAAGAAGGCGCCGCCATCGGCTGGCACATCGCCCTCCGGCCCTGCCGATGCATCCAAAGGGCTGACACGGCCGCAGACGGCGGCGGTACTGCTGGCCACGCCGCGGCGCCAGAAACTGCTGGAGCACATCTGGCAGCGCACCTCGCTCTCCCGACGGCAGTTCGCCACCTTGTACCGGACGCCGCTCGAGCGCTACGCCGAGTTGGTCCAGCAACTCCCCGCCTCCGAAAGCCACCATCACGCCCACCCGGGAGGCATGCTGGACCATGGCCTGGAGATCGTCGCCTACGCGCTGAAGCTGAGGCAATCGCACCTCCTGCCGACGGGCGCCCCGCCCGAGGCGCAGGCCGCCCAGGCGGAAGCCTGGACCGCCGGCACGGCCTATGCCGCGCTGCTGCACGACATCGGCAAGATCGCCGTCGACGTCCACGTCGAATACGCGGACGGCAGCACCTGGCACCCCTGGCATGGCCCATTGCAGCGGCCGTACCGCTTCCGTTACCGCAAGGGCCGCGAGTACCGCCTGCACGGCGCCGCCACCGGACTGCTCTATCACCAAGTGCTCGACCGCGAGATTCTCGACTGGCTCAGTGGCTTCCCGGAACTGTGGAGCGCCCTCCTCTACATTCTGGCCGGCCACTACGAGCAGGCCGGGATGCTGGGCGAGTTGGTCGTGCAGGCCGACCAGGCCTCCGTGGCCCAGGCGCTCGGCGGCGATCCGGCCAAGGCCCTGGCCTCGCCCAAACACGCGCTGCAGCGCAAGCTGCTGGAGGGGCTGCGCTACCTGCTCAAGGAGGAGCTCAAGCTGAACCAGCCGCAGGCCTCGGACGGCTGGCTGACCCAGGACGCGCTCTGGCTGGTGAGCAAGACCGTCTCCGACAAGCTGCGCGCCCACCTGCTGTCCCAGGGCATCGACGGCATCCCGGAAAGCAACACGGCGGTCTTCAACGTGCTGCAGGACCACGGCATCCTCCAGGCCACGCCGGGCGGCAAGGCGATCTGGAAGGCCACTGTCACGAGCGATGCCGGCTGGTCGCACAGCTTCACCTTCCTCAAGCTGGCGCCGGCGCTGATCTGGAATGCCGGCGACTGGCCGGCGCCATTCGCGGGAACGGTGCGCATCGAACAGGACGAAGCATCGCCCGAGGTCAGCCCACCGCCCGCGGCGCCGGCCACCGTGACCGCTAAGGCGGCCGCAGTCGATACCGCCCCCGTGGCCGTCGCTCCCAACATCGCTTCAGCGGACCCGTTCTCCGGCCTGCTGGAGATGCTCGGTGAGCCGCCCACATCGCTCGCGCCACCCTCACCCGACACATCGGCCGGTACCGAACCGCCCGCCCCGCCACCCCCAGCAGCAGCGACCGCCCCTGCCGACGTGCCGTCGATCGCGTCGGAAGTGATGACCCCATCCACGATCGAGCCCTCCGGCGAGCATTTCATCGCCTGGCTGCGGCATGGCATCCACACCCGCAAGCTCATCATCAACGACGCCAAGGCCCTGGTGCACACCGTGGCCGACACCGCCTATCTGGTCAGCCCCGGAGTGTTCCAACGCTATGCGCAGGAACACCCCGTAGTGGCGAAACAGGCCAAGGAAGCTGAACTCGCCGACTGGCAATGGGTGCAGAAGCGCTTCGAACGCCTGCAGTTACACCGCAAACAGCCCAACGGCCTGAACATCTGGACCTGCGAGGTGACGGGGCCGCGCAGGTCGCGGCGGCTGCACGGCTACCTTCTCGTTGAGCCCGGCCGTCTATTCGACGACATGCCGGTCAACAACCCCTTCCTGAATCTGCAGAACGGCGAAGCCCCATCCTCAGCCTTGTAGCAGCAAGAGGCAAGGCCCATCACACGCCACGGCCGCCGTAGCGGCCCTGGCGCCAAGCCCATTCAAACAGTCCATGTCAGCAGTGACTCGGTCGCCATATCCATCTTCTTCAGCACCGTCCTCAGCGGAGGGCAGTCCGGATAGTGCTCGACCAAGAGCTTCTTCGCTTGCGCAAGACTTTCGGCATGGCGATGACGCTCTGCTTCCGTGAGCGACCGCGAGAACGTGGAACGAGACTCATGGTAGTACAGTTCGAAGAACTGCTCGTTTGGTAGCTCACCGTGCGTGTACTCGCGTTGCGTCCATTCATCGAGTTCACTACGGATCGCATCGACGCGGTTGTAGACGCCCTTCCGGTGCCAGGTGGCCACGAGGACCGACTTCAGCAGACGCCCCACCTCAGCATGCGTTTCGATCGGCATCCGGCCGTTCGGCCGGCGCCGGGGGCCGACGAAGGTCTGGATGTAATCGACAGAATTGCGGGCGCCAGCACGCTCGCGTGGTGCCTTTGCTTTGTCTCTCTCGGCTTGAGCCTTAGCGATTGCGCCCGGGCTCACGAAGATCGGCACGGTCGGCGCGGATTCACCATCCCAGGCCGCTTCAACGATGGGTGCGGGCAACCCGTCCAGCGCGGCGGCGATCGGTTGTAGCGGAACGCCTCTTGTCTCGTCGGAGATGAGGTAGAGGCGCGAGCCCACATCGGGCGCGTACATTCCGGACCACTCGGGCCTGACGATGGCGAAACCGTGCTGCTTCGCCCACGCCGCCCGCTCCTGGGCCTTGCCTTCAGCAGCTTTCTCGTAGGGCTCGTCCACGAACAAGTAGCGCTTCGTCTCGCGGTCGTACCAGATGCTGTAGTGATCGCGGCCGGGGACGGCATTGCTCGACCGCCCCGTGGGAAAGGCGCGACTGTGACTCTTGGACGGGCGCAGCTTCGTCGCGTCCATGAATTGCAACACACGTGCCGCCGCGCAGACTGCTCGCCGGGCTTCGGATTGCGATCGCTGCAAATGCCTACGCGCCAAGTGATCAGGCCCCTCACCGTGAAAGTCCACCAGCGCGCGATGGTTCTGAAGCTGGGCGGGCGCGATCAAGTCAGCCCACGGGAGGGACAGCCAGAGGGTCAGGGTCTCGCGACCGCTGCCGTTGCCTTCGCGGTCTTTCCAGTAGGCCGTTAGAAAGACCCGGCGACCGGGACGCGAGCGTTTCGGCTTGGTCGCGGCACCAAGCACATTGCTGACGTGCCGAAAGTTCTGGAAACCCGCTGCACGCGCGGCATCGTCCAGAGCCCGTACATGCTGAATGCCCCGCTCGACCTTGATCGACTTGGCGAGGCGTTTGATGCCATCCATAGAGGATGGACGAATGGCTTCACTCGACATGACAGTTCTCCTGATTCATGACGAAACGTCACCCGTCTGCCGCTTCTCGAACCCGAACATGGCATGTGCAGGAAGAGAGGGAGTGCCGGCAGTGCTGTCAACAGCTTTGCTATGACGGGTGGCAGGCTCCTGCCTGAAGCCTTCGGCTGCGATTGTCCCATGAAAACGCTGGAGACTGTGTCCGATATTCGTAGCGTGGTATGGTCTGCTGGTCTCCGCCATCTGCCGCACATGCGCCGTTGAGGTATTGCAGCGAAGGACGCGTTTCCGGGGCCGCACCCAGCCATGTTGGATTCCTACCGCTGTCCGCGACCCCCACACCTCGTACGCAGCGTACCTTCCCCTTCAAACACGGGCAGACATACGACGCCGTGGCGGTTCTCATGCGTCCGGGCGAAATGCCTGGCGCCGCGGCGCCGTCAGTGAGAGGCCCGGGAACGACGCGTTGACGGCAAGCTCGTCGCACTTCTCGCTGTCGGGGCTTGTTCGACCGTGGCAGAGCAGAGGGACTGGATTGACGACCACCCCTCCGGACCAAAGTGGTACGATGACGAACTCATGAAACGGGAAGTCGCGAAGGTCAAGAGAAGGCAGATGGGGAAACCCTATTCCCTGGAGTTAGATCGCTTCAGCCGCACCGTAGAATGGTCGCGACTTCAGAATGTCGACAGACTGCGCCGGTACCTCGCTCGTTGGATCGGTGAGCCCGTCTGCATCGTCGGTTCAGGCGGGTCCTATTCCGCTGCGGTGATCGGCTCTCTCTTTCGGGAAGCTGCCCACCACTCCTTCACGAACGCACAGACGCCGCTGGAGTTCGCCGCGACAGTGGACCGGTTGAGCCCGCGAGTGCTGCTCCTGTCCGCCGAAGGCAAAAACAAGGACATCTTACTGGCCGCGCAACGTTCGATCGACGCCGACCTACCGACTGCTGCCTTGACGTTGACCCCCACCAACCCATTGGTGGAACTGGCGACCAAATCGCAGGCGGTACGCGCCTTCGCGTTCCCAATGGATTGGGGCAAAGACGGGTACCTCGCCACAAACTCGCTGCTGGCGACCGTGCTGCTGTTATACCGGGCCCTGTTCGGCGACGGCGACTTCGACCAACTGCTTGCTCCAATGCTTCATACCGAAGCGTTGCAGCAGCGCCGACAACAGTTGTTCGACCGCGTGACGCCGGTGATGCCGCTGCCCGAGCGTGGGGTCGCCATCATCCACTCCGCCGGCGCAAAACCGTTCGCGGTCGACCTACATTCCAAGCTCGAGGAAGTCGCGCTGGCGCCGGTCCAGATGACCGACCTGCGCCAGTTCGCGCATGGTCGGCACCTGCAGTTCGCACATCCCCAACCGCCGCTGGCATTGTTTGCCGGGGGGCGCGAGGATCGAGAGCTTGTCGAAGCCACACAGAAACTCCTGTCCTCGCATCGATGCTTGGCGATCGAACTGCAAGGCTCCACGATGCAGGACATAGCGGTTACCGGCTTGGTGGACGCGATGTTCCTGACCGAGGCACTTGCTTTGGCCGTAGGCGTCGATCCTGGGTCACCGGAGGTCCCTGCATTCGGCCGCGCGATCCATGCGCTCGATCCACGGCCCCTGCTACGCCACCAGGGCGCGAATGCATCCGCGGTGTCGATCGCCGCCCGCCGGAAGGTGTCCTATCGCGTGGGTTCTGGGGACGCGTTAGCGCATGCCGAGGCAGCTGCCGAACAATTCCTGGCCGGATTGGCCAAGGCACATTTGAAGGGCCTCATTTGCGACTTCGACGGGACACTGTGTCGCACCGAGGATCGCTTCGAGGGAATGTCGACGCAGATGATCGACCAACTGTCGACCCTTGCCCGTCAGGGTATGTGCATTGGCATCGCGACGGGGCGCGGCGATTCGCTGCAGAAGCTCCTTGTCAGCGCGATCGAGCCCGTGCTGCACGAGCGGATCCACGTCGGCTACTACAGCGGTTCGGTGTTGTTGAGGCTAGACGAGCCGTTTGTGCGTCCTCGGCCCAACCCGGAGTTCGCGTCTCTGTGGGCATGGCTTCAAACCAGTGGATATGCGAGCCTGTGCTCGCGCCCCGTGGACGACGTTGCCAGAGGCGGGCAGTTGAGCCTGCGACTGGACAGCCCCGTGCGGTGTCGACAGTTGCGGGAGCTGGTCCGGACCTGGTTGGACGACCGAGGTCTGCGCAGCTGGCGTGTCTTCTGCTCGGGGCACTCGCTTGACATCCTCGACGCGACCACGAGCAAATCCCGGGTGGTTCAGGCACTCGCCGCTACCTGGGGGATCGATCCTCTTTCCGAGGTGCTTCGGATCGGCGACTCCGGCCAGGAAGACGGCAACGACTTCGAGTTGCTGCGAGCTGGCCACGGACTCAGCTGCGACAACGTGTCCGCCGACTTGCGGTCATGCTGGAACTTCGGTCCTCCGGGAGCCAATCAGGCTGAGGTCGCTCTGATGTACCTGAGAGGTCTCATTCCGACCGAGCACGGCTTTCGGCTGGAACCATCTTCCATCCCAGGCCTGCACGACACCATGACTTCAGCATGAAACAAGACCTTGCCTTCAATCTTATCGGCGAGCTGTTAGGCTGGGACGACGCCGAATTTGCACAAGAATTCCAAGCCCTGCAGCTGATGATTGACTTGAAGTATGACAGCTACCAGGGCTTCCAGCCCGCTACAAGGTTCCATGTTGCACTGCTAAACTGGCTTAGTCAGTTCGCGACTCTCCAGGAACGGCAAACGGCGTACAGGTTCGTCAAGGAGCGGCTGATCTTTGTCACGCAACGGGAGATGCATCACCTAGTCAGCCTGACAATGCCGATGCTCGAGACGAGGGGCCGACAGCGTGTCGCGCACGAGCTCGGCATCCCCATGTTCCGGACCCACTTTGAGCCAGCCGCGCGGCAGCGGCTGGAGCTGCTGCAGCGCCGGACGCTGTTCGTGGGCTTGAGCGACGGCGCCCGCATGGACGTCTTCCGCCGCTACAATGAAAACAGGGTGTCCAACGAGCAGGTCGTGCCGTATCCGGAGATCAACGAACACAAGTGGCAAGATCTGAAAGAAGAACTCGTCAAGAGCCTAAAGCGATCCGACAGGGCGCATGAAGATCCCCGGTTTGAGGTGCTTTGCCTGGTGGACGACTTCACTGGCTCCGGATCGTCGCTGATCCGCCTAAAGGACGGTGAATGGAAGGGAAAGGTCCCAAAGCTGGTCAAGGCACTGAACCAGCTTCCCGGCGGGAGGCAACAGTTCGTCTCCGATCCATGCTTTTTGCATGTTCACCACTACCTCGCCTCCGCCAAGGCCGAACAGCAGATCCGGTCGGACCTGAATGCGTTCGGCAAGGCAAATCCGCAGCTCTCGTACAGCTGCTCGTTTTCGTACGTGCTGCCCACCAACGTCGTCATTGAGGACGAGGACATCGACCAGGGACTTGTGGCGCTGATCAGAGCGCACTACAACTCAACGATCGAAGACGAGCACACCGGCAAGGACATCTGGTACGGCTATAAGCAGTGCGGACTACCGCTGGTGTTGGAACACAACACACCGAACAACTCAATCGCGCTTCTGTGGGGTATTCCCGCGGAGAATACAACACCCACAATGAGGCCGCTGTTCGCCCGTCGCAAACGGCACTCCAGTCATGGATAACCCCTTCAAGAAGCGCCGGACGGAGCTGATCACCGACCGTCGCACTTTGCTGTCACTAGTCAGCCCCACCCCCATTGAGGAGTTCTTCAAGGGTAGCGAGTCCGACCTGATCGAGAAATTGGCGCTGGTGGTCGGCACGCCAGGTTGCGGCAAGACCACAATCGCTCAGGTCGTTGAATTCGAATCTCTAGCGACGCTGGCACGCTCAAGTCGCGGCACGATCAACAAGGACCTGGTCGACGTGCTGGGTACCTGTGGGTTGCTGAAAAACGGACAACCGACCCTGATCGCACACAGACTTTCGATGACAACCAACTTCCGGGACATCTGGGAGCTGCCATACCAGTCCTCGACGAAGACCGCACTGCTGAGAGCATTCGTGCAGGCGAAATCGGTGCTCGGCTGGTTTCGGCAGCTGGAGCAAGCGGGCGTTGCGCCGCAGGACGTCGAAATCGTGCTGGGCCCCAACGCCGAGTCGGTGGCGGCGGTGACGAGCGCCAACGACTCACAGGCTTTCCGGCAGTACGCCCGCGACATCGAACTGGCCATCTTCAAGGTAGTGACCGCGCTCGTGCCTCCAGACGAGAAGGACATGAGCGAACAGTTCTTGAACACCCGCTATGACGTCTTCGAGGTAATTCGGGCGATCCGAGTGTGCCAGTGGCCTGAAGCGAGCGCGGCGGGGTTGTCTCTGCGTCCGATGATGATCATCGACGACGCCCACGAACTGCATCCGGCCCAGTTTCTGCAGTTGCGCGACTGGTTGAAGAACAAGGCAATCGGCGTCTCCCGCTGGCTAATGTGTCGGCCCGATGTCGTGTCAGCCGACGATTACCGCGAGGCGCTTGCAAAGGAGGCGGTTCCCATCGAAGACCTCCCGCCAGGCTCAACCAGCGGGCGGGACTACCTGATGAAATTGATGCAGCTCGGCCCGTCCAGAGAACGACGCTTCAGCCGAATCGCACGGGACATCTCAAGCAGGTACCTACACGAGGTACGCGAGCTGGCACGCCGCGGGCTGGAGGAGTTGCGGCCGATGCTCGACCAGCCGTCGCCCGCCCTCAGCGAAGGACAGTTGAAGCAGTTGAAGGAACAGGTCGACAAGCTGGCAAAGGAATCACGCTTTTCCGAAGGGTTGGTAGCAAACCTGCGTTCTCGCGTGCCGGCAACCGCGAGACCCGACGAAGCACTGGCCGCACTGCGGATTCTTATCCATCGCGAATGCCGGCGAACGCCGCAGCTCGACTTGCTGCCAGACGACGAGATGGTGCGAGAAGAGCCTGTGACTGACGATCGCAAGGTTGCCTCCGCGCTGATCGAAGGCGCCCGCATCCAGCTGATGCACCAGTTCCAGCGACCGTTTTACTTCGGCATGGACAAGCTGGTGGCTGCGAGCAACGCCAACATTGAGCAGTTCATCCGACTGTCGGGCGCGCTAGTGGACGAGTTGGTGGCGCGCGTGATCCGGGAGCGGTCACCGGACCTGTCGCCCAACGCTCAACACAACGCGCTCGTGGAGCAGGCCCGTTTGGCAATCGCCGAGTGGGATTTCCCCTATAACGCGGCGGTACGCAAGCTTGTCGAGGCGATTGCGGCGCGGTGTCGGGAGCGCACGCTGCTGCCCAATGCACCGCTGGACGACGGCGCCAACGCGATCGGTATCCCCCAGTCAGAAATGGACACGGTACTCAAGCGCGACGAACGGCTTGCGCGGGTGCTGCACTTCGCCTTCGCCTACAAGGCCTTGGTCTTTGTGCCGCAGTATCACTGCAAGAACAAGGTGTGGTGCCTGCTCGAACTGGGCGCGCTCCCGTGCATGGCATATGGCCTGACCCTGCGGCGCGGAGGCTTCATCGAGGATACGCTTTCGGGGCTGCAGGGCATGCTGCCCGAGGAGGTGTGACGTGAAGTTCATTTCGCACCAAGGCGACGACTGCCACACCTTCTTCAGTGATTACCTCACTGCCGACCGGCGGGGCCTACTGATCGGCACGCTCGGTTTCAACGACCTCTGCCTACACTTCCCGACGGTCCTGGCCTCCTTTGACAACGTGGACTTCCTGTTCCTCGTGGAAGATCGTCCGGAGGTCTCGGAGGTGCTCAGGCAGGCGGCCGAGCGCAATCGCGGGGTGTTGCTGCAGCGCTTGACCGGACGGAAGGTGGTGTTTCAAACGATCGAGATCGTGGCAGACGACACGGCTAACGTCGCTGGCCGGCGTGCCGCTGCAGCTTGCATGAAACCGATGGGCGACGGCTACACGGACATCTTCGTCGACGCGAGCTCAATGTCTCGGGGGGTGTGCTTTCCGATCGCTAAGCAAGCGCACGAACTCGCCAAGCGAGTTGGCGGGGCCCACGCTCATGTCCTGGTCGCGGGCCGCACCACATCTGCGGTCCAGGCGGAAGGCATGTCGAGCGACGCCCCTCAATACATCCACGGCTTTCAGGCAGATATGGGAACCGAGGATGTACGAACGGCGATCAAGCTGTGGATCCCGCAGCTGTCCGAGGGCTATGTCGTCTCTCTCAGCCGGATCCAACGGGTGCTTAGGCCTGAGGAATCTTGTCCGCTGCTGCCTTTCCCCTCCTCGGACCCGCGGCGCGCCGACCAACTGCTCAAGGAGTTCCAGGAGCCGTTGCTCAATGACTGGGACGTGAACCTGCGCGACATCATCTACGCCCATGAGACAGACCCGATGGACGTGTGCGAAACTATCACACGGATCCATTGCAGTCGCAACGACGCGTTTAGGGCTGCCACCACGCGCGAGGCGCGTACGGTGCTGTCACCGGCCGGCACACGCATCGGCAGTGTGGGCATGCTTTTGGCTGCATTGCGGTTGGAGTTGCCTATCATGTACGAAGAGAGCATCGGCTACACCTCCGACCATGTGGCGGTTCCGCCGATTTCAGAGGCGCCCCCGGAACACGTTTGGCACATATGGCTGAGTCCTTCTTCACCACCCTGACGCTAACGTTTCAAGCTGGCGCCAGCATGAATACTGGCGGCCCACGAGTTGTCGGTGCCGGTCTTTTCGCGCTGGATGTGATTGTGAGGCCCGATGGCCAGGAAGCGGTCCACGCGCTCGGTGGATCCGCGGGCAACGTGTTGCACATCCTCGCGGCGCTGGGCTGGAAATCAGTGCCAGTCGGAGCGCTGGGAGACGATCCCGCCGCGCGAGCGGTCCATGAGGAGTTCCGCAAGGTCAACGCAGACCTTCGGTTCCTCCGGTGCTCAGACACCAAACACACGCCGGTGATTTACCAGCACCAGTTGGGCGTGGGCGCTACCAGCACGCACCGATTCTCGTTCGCATGCCCCGGTTGCGGTGAAGCACGGCGCCCAATCTGGGACAACGACGCGGATCTTGCCCTTCTGCACGCCGAACTGCCAAGATCCAATGTTTACTTCTTTGATCGTCCGACGCGGCTAGGTGTCGAGTTAGCCGAGCGCTATCTACAAGCGGGCGCGCTTGTCGTCTTCGAGCCGTCTTCCATCGGCCAGGACGAAGTCCTGTTTCGGCGTGCCGTCGAGTGCGCGCACATCGTCAAGTACTCCGACGAACGATTGGATGACTTGCAGCGCTTCCATTTGCGACCCGACGCGATTGAAATACAGACACTAGGCTCGCGCGGGCTGCGCTATCGCATCGGCTCCCTCAAGCCGGAGTGGGTCCATGTGCCAGCCTTCCGGCTGCCCTACGTCCTCGATACCGCAGGGGCAGGCGATTGGTGCACTGCAGGCATGATCTTCAGCCTCTTCCGCCTGGCGGGCGAAGCACAAGGCCTGAGCGTACTTGAGAATGCATTGGTCTTCGGTCAGGCCTTGTCGTCGTTGAACTGTCTGACGGAAGGCGCTCGAGGACTGCAAAAGGCTTGGCCGCGGGACAAAATCGTCACTATCGCCGACGACATCACCCGGCAGTGGGCGGTCGAACGCCGCCGGTTGTCACGAGGTTCGCCCTACACGTGGGAGGTGGGGCTATCCACCGCTGCCGACGCGCTACACAAGCACGCTCCGGAGTACGCCCGATCAAGCTTCCGTCGCCTCCACCGTTGCATGACACTTTGAGGCTGAGGGCCGAGTCTTCTTGGACTTACTAACCTCGCGCCGCGGGCCGCGTTTGGCCGTCTGGGCATCCGTCGAATCCAGTTCAGCCCTCAGTTCGTCGCGGACCTCCATCAGCAACTGACCCAGTTTGTTCTGACCCACTCCGTTAACCTCGCCCCACAAGCGGTTCACGGCGTTATTGACAGTCGCCGACTCGACTAGGCGAGCCGATCCGGTGCTAAGGAGGAGTTCCCTCAGATCCTCATGCTGCGTGAACTTCGCTCGCAGGACTCCCTTCATCCGCTCAAACTTGATCTTCGACCAGTTGGGGGCGATGTCCCAGACATACAGGCCGTGCGCAGCCATGGCCAACAACGCCGGCGTTGGTGCCGCCATTAGCCAGCGCCTGACCTCGGGTTTGCGTGCCTTACCTGCCTGGTAGGCGTGCTCTGCGGTCGTAAACAACTCGCCTTCGAACTCCACCGGACGTCGATACAAGTTGCTGAAGGCGCCGTATGGCTTCTCGTTGGCCCTATAGAAACGAATTTCATCCATCTTCAAGTTCTCCGGCTCGTAGCTGTCGTTAATCATTGGTCAGGGGCTGCGCATCAAGAGATGCACGGCGAGCGCTTTGTTGCTTGCTGACTGCTTGCCGGGATTGGGCGTCTCGCCAGACATTCAACACCTCCTCGACCTGCGCGGACGGCAGCGCCGCCAACAGGTTCAGCAACGCACACATTGCCATCGGCTCCGTAGCCCCACGCATCCACTCCGAGATCGTCCGCTGGCTGACCTGGGCAAGCTTAGCCAAGTCCTCTTGCACCAAACGTCGGCGCGCATTCACCTGCAAACGCAGATGCAAGGCGACGAGTGTGTCTTGCAGCGGTGACATTTCCTTGGGCCAATTAGCGGTCAAAATGTGACGTATGCACAGAATTCTGTATATGACACTGTAGACATATCCAGGATCGCTGTCTAGCGCAGCCATACAGGTCGCGACTATCCCACTATCCGCAGCGGGATTGGACGAAAGGTGTGCTAATCCGAGCAGGCAGCTCGCATTTAGTCGGGAAAGATAGACGAAAAGACGGCCTTTTGACGTGGAGCAGTCGGCTCGGATAATGGCGTTGTCATTGGTCAGCTTGTGAGCGTTCTCGTCGCCGACTTTCGCTCGATTCGTGCCCACTCGCCAGCCGTGCTTCGGTCTCAGCCATCAGCGCCGTCGCGCTGCACCCCAACGCACGCGCGATTCGGATGATCAAGGCCAGAGTCGGCATGTGCTCGCCGCGCTCGATCTTGCCCATGTGGGATCGTTCGATGCCGGCACGGTGCGCGAGCGTCTCTTGAGCCACACCTTGAGCGGTCCTGGCCTCCCGCACGGCGGCACCAAAGGCCAGGGCGGGCTCGGCTTCAAAGGTGGTGGAACCGGCCGGGCGGCCGCGTTGTATCGGACGCTTCTGCATCGGCAGAAGCGTCGAATATCAGCACATATTAAACCACGTTAAATTTAACTCAATAGTGCTAATCTTCGGGTGACCATCCACTCAGTGTCGTTTTCCGCTAATTCCTGGACTGGTTCCGTTAAAGGCGGACTCGTCCGCTAAATCCCGGACTCGGCGGGGTCGGCAGATGCGGTGTGCGAGGTGGCAAGCACAGGTGTCCTGGCTTTGAGGAGAAGGCTTTGAGCAACACTCGCCGACACGTTCACGCCGAACCGCAGCGCGATCTCGCGGCGCATGTGGTCTGGACGCCAGCCGACTCGGGACGACGAGCGCCAGGCTGCAGAGGCCAGCCATCGCCCGATTTCGCTCAACTGTTCCGGCGTCAGATCGTTGCGGCGTGCGGGCTTCTCTATGACCATGTGGATGCCATAGGCGATCGCAGATTCAATCCATCCCTCGACCGTCGCGGGTGTCAGGCCCGCCCAGGCAGCGGCCTGGGCGATGCTGCGGCCTTCGGCCAGCATGGCGAACACCGTGAGCCGCACGGAGTAGCCCTGATGGCGTTCCCTGCGGGCCATGGTTCTGAAGTCCATGCCCTCGGCGACGATCCTGCCCAGCCACTCACGCCAGTTGCCCATAGCGATCGCCTGCTGGCGATGGCCCCACGCAGGCCCCAGCAGGTCGGAAAGGCGTTTGCGCAGTTCGTCGTCCACTTCGGGCAGCCGATCGAGAAGGTACTCGATGCCGGGCGCGTGCATATTCGCCAGCATCTGTTCAAGACGGACGGGCCAGTCGGCAAACACCCACGCCAGCGTCAACAGCGTGCCGTAGTTGGACGGCCATTCGATGAGCAGGCGTTCGTCGGCAGGCATGCCGAGATCGCGCAGGATGCGCTCGAACAGCCGCTCGCGATGATGGTCGGTCGTCTCCAGCCACGTTGCCGCAGCGACCAGATCGGCGATCACCGTGAAGGAGGCCCAATCGACCCGGCCAAGGCCCGGCAGGACAGCGGCACCACGATGCTTCATGCCCAGCAACCGGTCTTGCAGCTCAACGACTGGCGGCAGGGCCGGCCGAGCGCCAAGCTGGCTCCACCGAGCGCCACAGCGACGGCAGCGGTCCATGACGACCGCCTCCCGACTGCCCAGGTCAGCGACCCGCAAATAGGCAGCGCACGCGGGGCACTGATGCACCAGCCTGCACTGGTGGCGCGGACAGATCGCCAGCCAGCCGACCATCCAGCCACGCCGGATATACGGAAGCGCGTCTTCGGCCAGGCAGTGCCGGCAGACCACGATGAAGCGGTCTGCGGCATGTCGCGCGGGCGGGTGCAGGACGTGTTGCGCGCTCAGCCGTCCTGGGTGCTCATCCAGCCTTGCCAGGGACCAGCTCGCCAAGGTCATTCCCGCAAGCCGTTCGATGCCGACCCCGGTTCCCGCAGCGATGATGGCAAGTTGTTCTCTGGTTGGACGACGCCACCATTGCGCGTCGCCGCGGCTGTCGATTCCGAACGCAACGCGGACGAACGCCAGCGGGGACATGTCGATCATCGACGCGAGGCGGCACAGCCACGACGCCAACGCTTCGTCGGGCATCGGCTCGGTGTAGATCGGGATGGGCTGGTGGGCACGGACGCGCCTTGCATGCACCTCGACGGGATAGAGCGTCACACGGCCACACGTCTGCGGCCGGTGGGCGAGATGAACCCGGACTTCTCGACCAGGCGCGGGGAGATGGCCTCCGCACCCGATGTGACCGCGAGGGTGGCGGCGCGCGTGACGATCGAGACGATCTCGCCCAGCACGCCTTCGGACAGGGCGAAGATCTGCCCCGCCAAGGCAGGCTGCGCCAGCCCGGATGGCTTGCGCAGCGGCAGCAACGCTTCCAGGGTGCTGAGCAGCCGGCGATACGCCTCGTCCTCGTCCCACAGAGGCAGCGCCACGGGCTCGAAGCGGTTGGCGAGCTGGTCATCGCTGCGGATCGCCCGCAACGCCTCGGCAGTGCCAACCCCCACCAGCGGTATCTGCAATTCATTGCCAATCCAGCGCAGCAGATTGAGCAGGCGCCGCTGCTGCGACCCCGAACCGGAGAGGACGTTGTGCACTTCGTCGATCACGAGCATGCGCACATCGGTCGCGCGCATCAGGCGTACCGCCAGGCTCTGCTGCGCCGCGACCTTTTCCTTGGACCAGTGGTGCATTCCCAACTCGTCGAGGATGGCGCCGAAGAAGCGCCGCTCGTCGGGACCCGCCGGCATCTGCATCTTCAGCACCGGCACGCGGGCGATCCCATCCTCGGCATCCACGGCTGCGATCGGCAGATGGCTGCGCCGGAACTTCTCGACGATCATGGTCTTGCCGTTGTTCGTCGGCCCGACCAGGAGCAGGTTCGGCATCCGGGTCCGCTTCGGGAATGACAGCACATCCTCGATCGCCGCCAACGCGGCCTGCGCCCGTGCGTAACCGATCCACCGATCCGTGCGGATGCGGCGCACCCGCGATGGCGCATCCTCGTCTGCCCATGCGCGGGCGGTGGGATGCAGGTGCGGATAGTCGCCGCTCAATTCCACTCCTCGAACGGAAACATCTGTTCATGCGGTTGTTGTCCGTCCGTAGTCGGAACCTCGGATTCCGTGGGGGCAGTGGCGACCGGCGCGACAGCCTGCTTGCGTTGGATCATGCGCCGACGCTCCTTCTGCCGGCGCGCGACCTTGCTGGCGTGGACCGCCTGATCGGCGATCTCGCGCATGGCCTCCACCGCGCGGAATATCGCGGCTTCATCGACATGCGCGTTGCCTTGCTCGCGCAGTCGCTTGAGCGCCGCCCGGTGCTCCCAGAGGCTGATCGGCGGGCGCCGCAAATCGCGGTAGCTCAGGTCGTAGTAGGTCCCGTCCGGCCCCAGCAGGTAGATGCGGCTCAGGTCCCGGGGATCGAAGCGGACGATCATCGGCTCGGGGTGCCCAATCCAGGTGGACAGCACGTCCGACCAGTAGCCGATGGAGTGCAGCGACACGCCATCGCGCCGCACGAGGCGCCGTGCGATCGGCAGGAAGTCGATCAGGAAGCGCCGCGGGTCGCTCACGGCCGTCGGGCTGCCCCGGCCGAGGACCTCATCGTCACCCGAGATGCCTTTCTCCCAGGCCACCAGGGGCGGCACGCCCAGCCCCCGATGCACTTCACGGTGATACACGCCGGCGATGGCGTGTCCCAGCCACCGTTCGACTTCTTCCAGGGTCATCACGGCGCTCCTGGAGGGATCGAGATCGCCTTTGGCCTGCACGTTGGCGAAGGTCGTGCCCGGCAGCAGGTGGACCTTGCCCATCATCGTGCCGATCAGCCGCTCGATGTGGCCGCCGTAGTGCGGCGTGCGCACCGGCCGGTGGTCGATGGCAATGCCATGCTGCTCGCATCCGCGCCGCAGCGCCTCGGAACGGAACTCCTTGGCGTTGTCCAGATGAAGGCGCTCGGGGATGCCATGCACCGGCCAGGCCCCGTCGATCCGTCGCTCGGCCAGCCAGGCGTCTTTCGGCAGCGCGGCCTGGCTGATGCAGAGCGCCACCGACGTCGCCGATGGGGGTTCCAGCGACAGGTGCAGGCCGGCCACGCAGTGCGTGCAGACATCAATGGCGAGCGTCAGCCAGGGGCGCTGGATCGGCTCGCGCGTCTGGCTGTCCACCACGATCACATCGACCAGCGTGTGGTCGATCTGCACCAGCGACAGCGGCCAAGGGGCTTCCAGCGAACCGGCCGCCGGCGCGAACCGATCGCGCGCCGCCTTGCGACCATGGCGCCGGGCCGTGACCTCCGAAGTCGGACGGGCACTCAGCCGGCGCTCGATGGCTCCCCGGCTGGGCAACGCCAGGCCCGCCGCACGGCACCGTACATGGATTTGTGCAACCAGGTCGGATACCCGCGGCCGCTGCCGCGTCAGGTACATCTCCTCCGTGACCTGGTTGATGATTTCGACCACTTCCGGGGCCAGCATCGACTTGCCTGGCTTGCGGCCACGTTGCTGCGGCAGCAGGCTGGTCAACTGCGGAGCGGCGAGATAGCGCGCCAACAGGTCGTAGGTCGTGCTAACGCTGCATCCGATCTCGCTGGCCGCCTGGGCCACCTGTTCGCGCGTGCGTTCGGTGGCCGTGGCCAGGCGACGGATCACGGCAAGCCGTTCCCGCGCCCTGGCCCAGTCGGTTTCGCTGACCTGCGTGAGGTCGATCGCTGCGGTCATGTCGCCCGCACGCGGCTGCTGGCCAGCACGGCGACCGTCAGGTCATCGACCAGCAGCCGGCCATGGGCGAGCATCCGCCAAACGGTGGCAAGCGCCAACGGGCGTTCAAGCCCAGCGGCCGACACCAGTTGCCCAAGCGTCGGCGCGCGCAGCGACTTCAATGCCGACAGTACGGCCTCGCACGCCGCCACATCCAGCGGCGCCGAGCGCAGCGGGATCAGCCGCAGCGCATTCTCCAGCTCTGCACCGCGGATGCCGCGCTCCGTGGCGATGCGGAAGGTCGCACCGTGCGCATGCGCCCACTCACGCGCTGCCTCGAACGCCGGGCGCAGGTTTGTCCACTGCGCACGCAGGTCAGCGCGGTATTTGATCTCGACCAGCTCGCGCCGCCCGTCGCTCCAGGACACCAGGAAATCCGGCGTGTACCGCCGGGGCTTGCCCGCATCCAGGAAGCGGATCGTCTCGGGCTGCGAAACCAGCTCAGCGGCCGGATCGCGGAAGTGGGTGAGCAACACGAAGTCCCGCTCCAGCGCGCTCTCATGTTCGACGGCCTGCTGCCGCACCGGCTGGAAGCCGGTGATATGGGAGCGTCTGCTCAGCGGTATTCGTCTCATTCCGTCATCCAGTTGGCTGTTTACTCAGTCCAACTTTAACGGAACTTTTGGCCTGATTCCAAGAATTAACGGAAATCAGAAGAGCCTGTAAACGCCCGGAACAGCGGGATTGCCGCTTTTTCCGTTCCGGCCTTTTGCGGAAAACAACACTCAGACGATGCCGATGTCGACGCATGCTCCCAGCGCCTCCAGGCTCCGGCTTGTCATCAGTGAGGCCGGTGCTCAGCCACCACTGGCTCGTTTGCTGGCCCTCCAACGCACCGAGGAGCCGGACGTTGAGCTTTCCCTGTCCGAAACCAGCCTTGGCCGGCAGGTCGAAGGTTTGCTGACCGGCTTGTACGATGTCGGCCTGGCGACATCCGGTGAGGAGAATAGCGGATTGACTGCCGAGCCCATCTGGCAGGAACCCCTTGCGCTCGCCGTTCCGGCGCGCTCACCCCTCTTGACCTACACGCATGTCCCGTTGCCCGAGGCGCTACGCTATCCGATGGTGCTATGGCACCCGACAGCCTGCGCGGGAATCCATCGGCAAGTCGGCCGCGTCCTTCATGACGTCACCGACGCCCCCATCGTGGCCGAGCGGGTCACATCCTCCGACTTGATGATGACCCTGGTGGCCGCAGGCTACGGCATCGGCCTGGCGCCGGCCGCGCAGATCGTGGCCTATCGTCCGCTCGGCGTGGTGATGCGCCCGCTGGCCGGGCTGTCGCCCCCGTTGATCACCTACCTGCTGCGGCCGAAAGCCGAAGCCAGCGACAGCTTGTCCCGGTTCGCCCAGCGCGCCGTGCGCGTCGGCTCGATGCGTCTGGGCGATCTGGACGGGGCGTCATCACCGGATTCGCGCTAGACCACCTGCCGCATTGCCATCACCGCGCGTTCTGGCTCGCCGAGCACACCCAGGATGCCAAGCACAGCATGCATGGCCTCGCGGGCGGCGCCGGCGACGACCGCCTCCAGCGGGGACAGTCCGCCCAGAGCATCCACCGGCGCGCACAGGGCGCGATATAGCATCCAGCTGTCGAGATCGCCAACGCGCGCCAGGACGGCGCGAGTGAAGTCCTGGCGCACCGGATCCAGCTGCCAGTCCGGAATGCGCTGGCCCCGGTTGCCCATGGCGAGCGACAGCAGGCGACGGGCCTGGATGTCCCGGTTGATCTGATGACGGGACTTGCCCACCAGCTTGGCGAACGCCGGCAGCGGGAGATTGTGAGGCGACTCGAAGGTCGCCAGCGTCAGGGCCCGTTCGCGCTGGATGTCGGTCAAGACCGGCTGAGGACGCTGATCGCTGCGCGCGATGAGCGTGAGCACCGGTGATTTCTCCGTCTCATCGCGCTCGCCTGCCGCCACCTCGGCGGATGCGATCTCCACATGACCGTCGCGGATCGGAAGGGGATCGACGGCGGGAACCGGCGACAGCGGACGGTCGTCGCCGCGCCGCTTCCGCGGTATGGAGGGCGCCATTTCCGGATCGGCCTGCAGGCCTTGCATCTCCCACTGGTCCAAGCGGTCCGCCCAGTCCTGCATCATCGCCCGACGCTGCTCCACGTATTCGGCGTGGTTGTAGGTGGCCCGAATCTGGTTGGGGTCAGCATGGGAAAGCTGCGCCTCCACCCAGTCCTTGTGGCAGCCCAACTCGTTGAGTGCGGTCGAGATCGTCGCCCGGATACCGTGCCCCGTGAGCTGGTCCTTGTAGCCCATGCGCTTGAGCGCGGCGTTGAGGGTGTTCTCGCTGATGCGCTCCCTGGGTTTGCTGCGGTGTGGCAACAGGTAGCGCTGGGCCGGAGACTTGGCGCGGAGCAGTTCCCGGACGATCGCCATCGCCTGCCGTGGCAGTGGCACCAGGTAGGGCGGAATCTCCGTGCAGTCCTTGTTCTCCTTGCGCATCTGCTCCTGCAGCTGCTTCACGTTCTCCGGGGGAATGATCCAGAGGCCGCGCTCGAGGTCGAACTGCTCCGGGGCCGCGGAGCGCAGCTCTCCGGTTCGCACGCCGGTCAGTAGCAGCAGGCGCAATCCCAACTGGGTGGTGAGGTCGCCGCCGTAGCGATGCAGCTTCGCGAGGAGTGCCGGCATCTGCTCCATGCGCAGGAAGGGGTTGTGCTTCACGCGCGGCTTCGGCATCGCCACGATGTCGAGGTCCGCCGCCGGGTTGCCCTGCAGCTCGACCTCGACCATCGCGTAGCGGAACAGCTGGTTCAGCCAAGTGCGGCATTTCTCGGCCGTGGTGAAGGCACGGCGGCGCTCGATCTTGCGCAGGACCTCCAGCAGGTTGCCGCGGGTGATGTCGAAGATGGATTGCGGGCCCAGCGTCGGCAGCAGGTCCTTCTCGAAGATGCGGTCGATCTGCGACAGGGTGCTCTGGCGCCCGGTCTTCAGGCTCAGCGACTTGAAACCGCGCCATGCTTGGAAGACCGCCCTGAAGGTGTTGGACGCGGCCACGAGCGCCGCCTTGCGTTCCTGTCGGCGGTTAATGCGGGGGTCGACGCCCTTGGCGACGAGCGCGCGGGCATGATCCCGGAGTTCGCGGGCTTCCTTGAGGCTGATCTCGGGATAGGTGCCCAGCGAAATGCGGGGCTGCTTGCCGGCCCAGGAGAAGCGGAAGTGCCAGTTCTTGGCGCCGTTGGCACCGACGAAGAGCGCCAAGCCGTCCCCGTCCCTGAGCGTGTAGTCCTTGCCGGTGGATCTGGCCTGACGAACGGCCGTGTCTGTGAGAGGCATCGTACATCTCCCCGTCTCGTAGGATTGAGGAGAGATGTACTGCCCGCAGCGAGGCCACACCCGGAGGAAACCGAACCGCCGCTCGCCCCGATTGATGTACTGGAAGATGTACTAAAAAACCGTGGCTGGGGGTGGCTTCCAGCGGAACCCGCTGGAATGAAAAAAGGGACCGAAGTCCCTTTTTTCAACCGCTTACGGAATTCAGTGGAACTCCGTAGCAGTGCATCTGGAGCGGGAAACGAGTCTCGAACTCGCGACCTCAACCTTGGCAAGGTTGCGCTCTACCAACTGAGCTATTCCCGCTGGAAAGACCGCCATTATAGTCACGCAAAGTCGGCTGTCAACCTGTCTTGCCGGCCTTCGTGCGCTCGTGTTCCGACAGGCGCGGGATCGCGCGCTGCATGTAGTAGCCCATCGACCACAGCGTCAAGGCCGCGGCGACGTAGATCAGGATCGTCCCGATCGCCTGAACGTCGAGGAACAGCAGCCGCTCGTGATAGAGCAGCATCGGGATGGCGGTCATCTGCGCGGCGGTCTTGAACTTGCCGATCGTCGCGACGGCGACGCTGGCCGACTGTCCCACCCGCGCCATCCATTCGCGCAGCGCCGAGATCGTGATCTCGCGTCCGATCATGACGACGGCGATGATCGCGTCGACGCGCGCAAGCTGCACCAGCAGAATCAGTGCTGCGGCCACCATCAGCTTGTCCGCGACGGGGTCGAGGAACGCACCGAATGCCGAGGTCTGACCGAGGCTGCGCGCGAGGTAGCCGTCGAACCAGTCGGTGATTGCGGCGATCACGAAGATGACCGTCGCGACGAGGTTCTTGCTGTGCGGCCCGATCCAGGTATCGGGGAAGTAGAAGACCCCGACGAAGATCGGGATCAGGGCGATTCGTGCCCAGGTCAGCGTGTTCGGAATGTTCGGTGGCATCGCTCGGACCCGTCGGGCCGGTAGGGGAGATTGCTGTCGACTGCAGCGCATTGTAGCGTGCTTCGAACGCAATACGGCGCGTGTGCCGGCCGCTGCACCCCTGGGGGCAGATCGCGCCACCGTTGCAGGTGCGTCAGTCGGGCTGCGGGGCTGCCGCTCAGCAAGCCGCCCGCCCACCGGTCAATGCAGCGCGCTGTAGATCTGCTCGGCGAGCTTGCGGCTGATGCCCTCGACGCGGCAGAGATCCTCGACCGTCGCAGCACGCACCCCGTCCAGACCGCCGAAGCTCGCGAGCAGCTTGCGGCGGCGCGTCCCGCCCACGCCGGGGATGTCTTCGAGCCGCGAGCCCACGCGCGCCTTCGCCCGTCGCGCCCGGTGGCCGGTGATCGCGAAGCGGTGCGCCTCGTCGCGGATCTCCTGGATCAGGTGCAGCGCCGCATGATCGGGCGACAGATGCAGCGGCTCGCGGCCGTCCGGGAACACCAGCGATTCGAGGCCGGGCTTGCGCCCCTCGCCTTTGGCGACGCCGACCATCGTGACCGCCTCGAGCCCGACGTCGGCGAGCACTTCGCGCGCGGCGCCGACCTGGCCCTTGCCGCCGTCGATCAGGATGAGGTCCGGGCACACGCCTTCGCCGGCCGCCACCTTGCCGTAGCGCCGCTCGAGCACCTGGCGCATTGCGGCGAAGTCGTCGCCGGCGGTGATGCCGGTAATGTTGTAGCGGCGGTACTCGGCGTTCTTCATCGCGCCGTCCTCGCACACCACGCACGACGCCACGGTCGCCTCGCCCATCGTGTGGCTGATGTCGAAGCACTCGATGCGCCGCGGCAGCTCGGCCAGTTCGAGCGCCTCGCGCAACGCCTCCAGCCGCACGCCGATGCGCCCGGTGTCACGCTGACGCGCCTGGATCGCGAGCCGCGCGTTGCTCGCCGCCATCTCCATCCAGGCCTTCTCGGCGGCCAGGCGCGGCGCGACGACGGCGCACGGCGTGTCGGTGACCTCGGCCATCAGCGCGCGCACGGGCTCGAGCGGCGCCTCGACGATCAGGCGGGCCGGCAGCGGGTGGACGCGATAGTGCTGTTCGACGAAGGCGAGCAGGCCGTCGAGTGCGCCGCAGCCGGCGGCCGTGGCGGCGAACTGCGGGCGGTCACCGAGGTGACGGCCGGCGCGCACCATCGCGATGTTGATGCACACGAGCCCGCCCTCCTCGACCGCCGCGATGACGTCGACGTCCTCGTCGCGGCGGCCGTCGACGAACTGGCGGTGCAGCACCGCCTGCAGCACGCGGACCTGGTCACGGCAGGCCGCCGCCTCCTCGAAGGCGAGCCGCTCGGCGGCCGCGTGCATGCGCGCGGTCAGAGCGTCGATGACCTCGCTCGCGCGTCCGTCGAGAAAGCGCGCTGCCAGGCGCACGTCGGCTGCGTAGGCGTCGCGGTCGATGAAGCCGACGCACGGCGCCGTGCAGCGCTTGATCTGGTGCAGCAGGCACGGGCGCGAGCGGTTCTGGAACACCGAGTTCTCGCACGTGCGCAGCCGGAACGTCTTCTGCAGCAGGTGGATGCTCTCGCGCACCGCGCCGGCGTTCGGAAACGGTCCGAAGTAGCGCGCCCCCTTCGCGAAGGCGCCGCGGTGGTAGGCCAGCCGCGGGAACTCGTCACCGGAGAGACAGATGTAGGGGTAGGACTTGTCGTCGCGAAACAGGATGTTGTAGCGCGGCGCCAGGTTCTTGATGAGGTTGTTCTCGAGCAGCAGCGCCTCGGCCTCCGAGCGCGTCGGCGTGACATCGACGCGCACGATCTGCGCGACCATCATCGCGATGCGCGGACTCGGCTGGGTGCGCTGGAAGTAGCTCGAGACGCGGCGCTTGAGGTTCTTGGCCTTGCCGACGTAGAGCACGCGCTCGGCCTCGCCGATCATGCGATAGACGCCGGGCGCTTCGGGCACCGTCTTCAGGAAGGCCTTGGCGTCGAACTCGGGTGCGGAATCGGTCATGCTCGAAGGGTGGCGGCCCCGCTATTCGCGCCGCCCGAGCGCGAGGACGCGCGCACGCGCCTGCTGGTAGGCCGGATCGAGCTCGAGCGCATACGGATCGGCGTGACGCCGGCGCGCCTTGAGCGCGGCGACGCGTGCGCGACTGGCCGCGTCGATCTGCGGCGCCCAGCGGTCGAGCAGCTCGGCGGCGAGATCGGGGCGATTGCACACCAGCACCATGTCGCAGCCGGCCGCGCGGGCCGCACGGGCACGCGCGACGATGTCGCCGGCCACGCACGCACCTTCCATGGTCAGGTCGTCGCTGAAGATCACGCCGTCGAAGCCGAGCCGGCCGCGCAGCACGTCCTGCAGCCAGAACGCCGAGAAACCGGCCGGCTGCGCGTCGATGTTCGCGTAGATCACGTGCGAGGGCATCACGCCGGCGAGCTGGCGGCCGAGGCGGTGACGGTAGGGTGCGATGTCGGCCGCCCAGAGCGTCTCGAAGTCGCGCGCATCGATCGGGATCTCGTGGTGCGAGTCGGCCTCGACGTAGCCGTGCCCGGGAAAATGCTTGCCGACGCAACCCATCCCGGCCTCGGCGAGACCGGCCGCGAGCGCGGCGGCGAGCGTCGCGACGACCTGCGGATCGCGATGCAGGGCGCGGTCGCCGATCACGCCGCTGGTGCCGTAGTCGAGGTCGAGCACCGGCGTGAAGCTCAGGTCGACGCCGTGCGCGAGGAGCTCCGCGGCGAGCACGAAGCCGGTCGCGCGCGCCGCCTCCAGCGCGGCGACGTGGTCGTCCTCCCACAGGCGCCCGAGCGCGCGCATCGCCGGCAGGCGCGTGAAGCCGTCGGTGCGAAAACGCTGCACGCGCCCGCCCTCGTGATCGACGGCGATCACCAGCGCCGGCTCGCGCAGCGCGTGGATCTCGGCCGTGAGCGCGGCGAGCTGCTCGGAGTCGGCGAAGTTGCGCGCGAACAGGATCACGCCACCCACCAGCGGATCGCACAGGCGCTCGCGCTCCTCGTCGGTGAGTGTGGTGCCGGCCACGTCGAGCATCACCGGGCCGGGCGGCAGCGCCAGCGGCCCACGCCCGGCCGCATTCTCGTTCGATCGCTCCGCCGGATCGGCCCCATCGTCGCTGTGCAGTTTCGTCATCGCTCGTACTCGATCAGCGCGAACGCGACCACGTAGTCGGTCTCGTCGCTCAGGCTCAGGTGTGCGGCCATCCGGCGCTCGGCCAGATAGCGCGCGAGATCGTCGGAATACTGGAACAGCGGCTTGCCGAGCGTGTCGTGGCCGATCGACAAGGCGTGCAGCGTCGCCGGCACGGCCACGCCGGTGCCGAGCGCCTTGCCGAAGGCCTCCTTGGCCGCGAAGCGCTTGGCGAGAAAGCGCGCCGGGTCGCGACTGTCCGCGAACGCGTCGCGCTCCGACACAGCGAGAATGCGCTCCGCGAAACGCTCGCCGTGGCGTGCGAGCGAGGCGCCCACGCGTGCGATCCGCACGATGTCGGTGCCGATGCCGTGGATCACGCGTGCGGCCTCATGCGGGCTGGCCGGCCGCTTCGCGCATCAGCCGCTTCATCTCGGCGACCGCCGCGCGCAGCCCGGTGAACACCGCACGGCTGACGATGGCGTGCCCGATGTGCAGCTCGCGTACGCCGGCCAGGCCCGCGATCGGCTGCACGTTGTAATAGTTGAGCGCGTGCCCGGCGTTGAAGCGCATGCCCCGCGCGCGGATCATCTCGCCGGCGCGACGCAGCTTGGCGAGCTCACCGACGACGGCCGCGCTTTCGGCATCGCGTCCGGCACGGTGGAAGGCATGGGCATAGGGTCCGGTATGCACTTCACACACGCGCGCGCCAACGCGGCGGGCCGCCTCGATCTGCGCGGGCTCGGCGTCGATGAACACGCTGGTGACAATGCCGGCGTCGGCAAGCCGCGCGACGATGTGCGCCAGCCGCGCCTCCTGCGCGACGATGTCCAGCCCTCCTTCGGTGGTGACCTCCTGGCGGCCCTCGGGCACCAGCATCGCCATCTCGGGGCGCAGCTCGCAGGCGATCGCGACCATCTCGTCGGTGGCGGCCATCTCGAGGTTGAGCTTGACCTGCGTGAGCTCGCGCAGCCGGCGCACGTCCGTGTCGTTGATGTGGCGGCGGTCCTCGCGCAGATGCACGGTGATGCCGTCCGCACCACCCAGATGCGCTTCGACCGCAGCCCATGCCGGATCCGGCTCCCAGGTACGGCGCGCCTGGCGCAGCGTGGCGACATGGTCGATATTGACGCCCAGTTCGATCACAGTTCCTGCAACTCCTCGAAGACCCGGCGCGACTGCAGCGGCTGTCCGCCCAGGTAGTGGTTGATCAGCATGCGCAGCAGCACCTTGCCCTGCGCCAGCGTCTCGGGTCGCTCGAACGCGTTCGCGGCGAGATCGAGCAAGGTGCGACCGCTGAAGCCCGGCTCGCCGCCGGCCTCGACCGCGAGCCGCACCGGACCCTTCTCGATTATATAGGCGTAGCGCGCGGCGGCCTCGATCGGTGCGTCGCTGCCGGCCTCGCATTCGAGCGCAGGGCCGTAGCCGAGCTCGCGCAGCAACGCGAGCTCGAAGCGGCGCAGCACCGGCGCCAGCGCCTTGTGGCGAGCAAGCTCGCGCAGCGCCTCGGCATAGTCCTCGAAGAGCCGCGGGTGCGCATCCTCGCGCGCGGTCAGGCGCACCAGCAGCTCGTTGAGGTAATAGCCGCACAGCAGCGCGCGGCCGGTCAGCAGCGGCTGCCCGCCCTGCCATTCCGCGCGCACCAGCGTCTTGACCTCGCCACCACCGGACCAGTCCATGGTCAGCGGCTGAAAGCCCATCAGCACGCCGCGCAGCGCCGACAGCGGGCGCCGAGCGCCCTTCGCGACCAGCGCGACACGGCCGTAGTCGCGCGCGAGAATCTCGACGATCAGGCTGGTTTCGCGCCACGGATGGGAGTGCAGCACAAAGGCCGGCTGCTGAGCGACGCGCTGCTTCGGACTCACGGATGACGTGCCGATCGGCGCTGCGCGCTCACTCGTAGCCGAGGCTCTTCAGCGCGCGCTCGTCGTCGGCCCAGCCGCTCTTGACCTTGACCCATACCTCGAGATAGACCTTCGCGTCGAAGAGCTTCTCGAGCTCGGCGCGCGCCTCGGACGAGATGCGCTTCAACTGCTCGCCGCCCTTGCCGATGACGATACCCTTGTGGCCGGGCTTGTCCACGATGACTGCGGCGTAGATGCGGCGCAGCCTGCCCTCGCTCTCGAATTTCTCGATCTCGACCGCGATGCCATAGGGCAGCTCGTCGCCGAGCAGGCGGAAGAGCTTCTCGCGCAGGAACTCGGAGGCGAGGAAGCGCTCGCTGCGGTCGGTGATGTCGTCGGCCTCGTATAGCGGCGCCCCCTCCGGCAGCAACGGCCGCGCCGCCCTGACGAGCGCGTCGACGTTGGTGCCGCGCTCGGCACTGAGCGGCACGATCTCGGCAAACGGATAGACCTCGTTCATCTGCGCGATGAAGGGCAGCAGCCGGCTCTTGTCGGCGAGCCGATCGACCTTGTTGATCACCAGCACGACGCGCGCGCCGGGCGGCAGCACGCCGACCACCTTGCGATCGTCATCGCCGAAGCGGCCGGCTTCGATGACCAGGAACACCAGATCGACCTCGGCGAGCGCCTGCGTGACGCTGCGGTTCATCGTCCGGTTCAGCGTATTGCGGTGCTGCGTCTGAAAGCCCGGCGTGTCGACGAACACGAACTGCGCGTCGTCGTCGGTGCGGATGCCCGTGACGCGGTGGCGCGTGGTCTGTGCCTTGCGCGAGACGATGCTGATCTTCTGGCCGATCAGACGATTGAGCAGCGTGGACTTGCCGACATTGGGCCGGCCGACGATCGCGACGAAGCCGGTGCGGAACGCGCCCTCTCCCTCGGTCGATTCGGATTGCATCGGTCGATTCATTTCGTGCTCAGCCGCGCCAGCGCCAGTTCAGCGGCCTGCTGCTCGGCCGTGCGCCGGCTGGGGCCACGGCCGATCGTGCGCAGATCGAAAGCTTCGACAAGGCACTCGACCTCGAATTCCTGTGCGTGCGCCTCACCATGAACGCCGACGGTCGTGTATGTCGGCAAGGCCATCTTGCGCCCCTGCAGGTACTCCTGCAGCGCGGTCTTCGCGTCCTTGCGCGCGGCGCCCGGTTCGATCTCGTCGAGCTGCTCGGCATAGAGACCGTCGATGACCCGCTTTGCCGCATCGAAGCCGCCGTCCAGATACACCGCCCCGAAGACCGCCTCGAGCGCATCGGCGAGAATCGACGGCCGGCGAAAGCCACCGCTCTTGAGCTCGCCCTCGCCGAGCCGCAAGCGGCACCCGAGATCGAGGCCGAGCGCGACGCGGTGCAAGCCTTCCTGGCGCACCAGCGACGCGCGCAGGCGCGACATCTCGCCCTCCTTGAGCTCACCGAAGCGCTCGAACAGGGCGATGGCGATGACGCAATTGAGAATGCTGTCGCCGAGGAATTCAAGCCGCTCGTTGTTCGGCAAGCCGTAGCTGCGGTGCGTGAGCGCCTGCTCGAGCAAGCGCGCGTCGCCGAAGCGGTGGCCGAGCAACTGCTGCAGGCGGCGCAATTCGGGATCCACTATCGCCCCGCGCTCGAGGCACGAAAGTCGAACAGCAGGCTCACGTTGCCAGCGACCGGAACCTTGCGTTCGTATTCGACCTCGACGAACACCTTGCCGCCCTGTTTGTAGATGTCGAGGTCTGCACCGCGCACGCTGACCACATCGTCGATCTGCCCACGCCGGTCGAAGCTGCGCCGCAGCTCGCTCAGCGTCGCTCCACCGTCCCCTTCCTCGGCGACGACTCGGACGATGCGCTGCACGGCCATGTACTCGGTGATCGCCGGAACGGTGCGGAATGCCACCAGCAGCGCGAACGCGAGCAGCGCGCCGATGATCAGCAGGCCGATCAGGCTGAGTCCGCGCTGGCCTTGCCGGGCCCGAAAGCTCTTTGTCATCAGTGGAAACTCCCTATGCGCTTCATGTCGCCGAAGTTGAACCAGATGAAGAACGCCTTACCCACGATGTTCTCGTCCGGCACGAATCCCCACACGCGGCTGTCACTACTCGCATCGCGATTGTCACCCATGACGAAGTAATGACCTTCGGGTACGGTGCAGGTTACCCCGGACGTAGTATAGGTGCAGTTCTCGCGATACGGAAAATCGAGGACATGCGGAATGAATGGCGGCACGTCGCGCTCGATCAACACCGAGTGGGCCACGCTGCCGAGCGTCTCGAGATATTGCGGCGAATAGTAAAGCCGGTCGGGATGCAGGTAATCGTCCTGCGGGGTCAGTTCCACGGGTTGGCCGTTGATGCGCAGCCGCTTGTTGTGGTACGCGACACGATCACCGGGCAGGCCCACGACCCGCTTGATGTAATCGAGGGAAGGATCGGCGGGGTAACGGAAGACGATGACGTCGCCGCGCTCCGGGTCGTTGAGATCGACGATCTTGGTGTTGACGATGGGCAGGCGCAGGCCGTAGGTCCACTTGTTGACCAGGATGAAATCGCCCACCACCAGCGTCGGAATCATCGAGCCGGACGGAATCTTGAACGGCTCGACGACGAACGAACGCAGCGCGAACACGATCAGGATCACGGGGAAGAAGCTCGCTCCGTACTCGACCCACCACGGCGGCGGCGCATCGGGCGCGCGATTCTTGCGCGCAACGAAGCGGTCGAGCGCCCACAGCACTCCGGTGATGACGAGCAGCAGAAACAGAACCAGAGCAAAGTTCACGACTTCCCCTCGTCGGTACGCAGAACGGCAAGAAACGCCTCCTGGGGAATCTCGACGTTGCCGACCTGCTTCATGCGCTTCTTGCCTTCCTTCTGCTTCTCGAGCAGCTTGCGCTTGCGCGTGATGTCGCCGCCATAGCACTTGGCGAGCACGTTCTTGCGCAGCGCCTTGATCGTCTCGCGCGCGATGATGTGCGAGCCGATCGCCGCCTGCACCGCGACGTCGAACATCTGGCGCGGGATCAGCTCACGCAGCTTGGCGGCGAGCTCGCGTCCGCGGTACTGAGCGCTGGCGCGGTGCACGATCACCGACAGCGCATCGACCTTCTCGCCGCCCACCAGCAGATCGAGCTTGACCAGATCGGCCGCACGATATTCCTTGAACTCGTAGTCGAGCGACGCATATCCGCGCGACACCGACTTCAACCGGTCGAAGAAGTCCATGACCACCTCGTTCATCGGCATGTCATAGACGAGTTGTACCTGGCGGCCATGGTAGCGCATGTCGATCTGCGTGCCGCGCTTCTGGTTGCACAGCGTGATGACCGGCCCGACGTAGTCCTGCGGCAGGAAGATGGTGGCGCGGATGATCGGCTCGCGCACCTCGGCGACCTTGGACAAATCGGGCAGCTTGGCCGGGTTCTCGATGCGCAGCACCTCGCCGCTGTTCATCACCACCTCGTAGACCACGGTCGGCGCCGTGGTGATGAGGTCCATGTCGAACTCGCGCTCGAGCCGCTCCTGCACGATATCCAGATGCAGCATGCCCAGAAAGCCGCAGCGAAAACCGAAGCCCAGGGCTTGCGAGACTTCCGGTTCGAAGTGCAGCGAGGCGTCGTTGAGCTTGAGCTTCTCCAGTGACTCGCGCAGCTGGTCGTACTCGCTCGACTCGACCGGATACAGGCCCGCGAACACCTGTGGCTTGATCTCGCGAAAGCCCGGCAGCGACTGGGCCGCGCGGCGGTTGGCGAGCGTGACCGTGTCGCCGACCTTGGCCGCCTGCAGCTCCTTGATGCCGGCGATCACGAAACCGACCTCGCCGGCCGACAGTTGCGGCCGCGACACCGAGCGCGGCGTGAACACGCCGACCTCGTCGCACGGGTACTGCGCACCGGTCGACATCAGCAGGATGCGATCCTTGGGCTTGAGCGCCCCGTCTACGACGCGTACCAGCATCACGACGCCGACATAGTTGTCGAACCACGAGTCGATGATCAACGCCTTCAGCGGCGCCTGCGGATCGCCCTTCGGCGGCGGCACGCGGTGCACGACCGCTTCGAGCACCTCCTCGATGCCGAGGCCGGTCTTGGCCGAGCACAGGATCGCGTCGGATGCATCGACACCGATGACGTCCTCGATCTCGGCGCGCGCGCGCTCGGGGTCGGCGGCCGGCAGGTCGATCTTGTTCAGCACCGGGATGACTTCGACATCCTGCTCGATGGCCGTATAGCAGTTGGCCACGGTCTGCGCCTCGACCCCCTGGGAAGCATCGACGACCAGCAGCGCGCCCTCGCAGGCCGACAGCGAGCGGCTCACCTCGTACGAGAAATCGACGTGCCCCGGCGTGTCGATCAGGTTCAGGTTGTAGACCTGCCCGTCCTTGGCCGTGTAATGCAGCGCAGCGGTCTGCGCCTTGATCGTGATGCCGCGCTCGCGCTCGATGTCCATCGAGTCGAGCACCTGCTGCTCCATCTCGCGGTCGGACAAGCCGCCACAGTAGTGGATGAGGCGATCGGCGAGCGTGGACTTGCCGTGATCGATGTGCGCAATGATCGAGAAGTTACGGATATGCTGCATGGCAACAAAAAAGGGTGCCAAACGACACCCGATGAGATAGTTTGACCGGCTAGGAAGCGGATTCTAGCGGAAAACGGCGGCAATAGGCACGCACCGCCGCCTCGTCGAGATGGTAGTGGCAGAGCTCGGTCTCGCCGACCAGCAGCACCGGCACGAGCTCGTCCCAGCGCGCTTCCAGCTCGGGATGCTCATCGACATCGAACACCTCGACCGACCATCCCAACTCGGCCGCGATCGGTGCGAGCTGTTCGAGCAGATCGTGACACAGGTGGCACCATTGCCGGCTCATCACCGTAAACGCGCGCGCACCACTCATCGACCGGCCCGCATGTTGATGTACGAGGTGTTGTCACTACGGGCGATCAGCAGCGTGACCGTCTGACCGTCCTCGAGCGCGTCCACCAGCGCGGTGAACTGCGCGATGCTGTCGAGGCGCGTCTGCCGGCCCCCGACGACGATGGCGAGGATCACGTCGCCCGCCCGCACGTCGGCGCGGGCAGCGGCGCCCTGCGCCCGCTCGACGAGCAGGCCTGATTCGATGCCGCGCTCGCGCCGTTGCGCAGGGGTAGGCACCCGCACGACGAGTCCGAGCCCGTTCGGCGTCACCTCGCTCGGGCGGTCGGCGCGTGCATGCGGTACCGCCTCCTCGTCACTCCAGGCGCCGACGATCACGTGCAGCTCGATCGGCTCACCGCTTCGTATCACCTGCACCGGCACCTCGCTGCCAGGACGGGTTTCGGCAACGATGCGCGGCAAGTCTGTCGAATCGGCGACCGCCTTGCCGTCGAAGCGCACGATCACGTCGCCCAGCTCGATTCCGGCGGCAGCCGCAGCGCCGTCCGGATCGACCGAGCTCACCAGCGCCCCTTGCGCCTGCGGCAGCCCGAAACTCTCGGCCAGCGCCCGGTTGATCTCCTGGATCGCGACGCCGATGCGTCCGCGCTCGACGCGCCCGTGCTCGCGCAGCTGGCGCGTCACGTTCATCGCGACATCGATCGGGATCGCGAACGAAAGCCCCATGAATCCGCCGGTCTGGCTGTAGATCTGCGAATTGATGCCGACCACTTCGCCCCGCAGATTGAATAGCGGCCCACCCGAATTGCCCGGATTGATCGCGACGTCGGTCTGGATGAACGGAACGAAATTCTCGTCCGGAAGACTGCGCCCCTTGGCGCTGACGATGCCCGCCGTCACGCTATGGTCGAATCCGAACGGCGAGCCGATCGCAACCACCCACTCGCCGACCTTGAGCCGCTCCGGATCCCCCATGACCAGCCGGGGCAGGCCGCTCGCCTCGATGCGCAGCAGCGCGATGTCGGTACGCACGTCGGTCCCGATCACCTGGGCCGGAAACTCGCGCTTGTCGGCGAGTCGCACGAGGATCTCGTCGGCATCCTCGACCACGTGTGCGTTGGTCAGGATGTATCCGTCTTCGCTGACGATGAAGCCGGACCCGAGCGAACGGTTCTCCGGATCGGGTCGCGGCAGCTCGGGCTGCCCGGGAATGAAGCGCCGGAACAGGTCGAACATCGGGTCGCGCTCGTCCAGGCGCGGGAAGCTCAGCCCCCGCGTTCGCGGCGTCGGGGTCGTGCTGATATTGACGACCGCCGCTCCGTGACGCTCGACGAGGGTGGTGAAATCGGGCAGCGCGGCACGCGCCGGCAACGCCGCCACGAGACCGATCAAAACGCACAACGCGCACAACGCCGACGCCCACGCCCGCACCGGGGCGCGCCAAACCCTGCTCGATACGCTCATCACGACTTGCCGGCGTGCAGCGTGCAGTCGCCCTCGTCACGGGCGAGATCCATGTGCAGCATCTGGCGCCAGCGACGGCTGCGATACAGCAGGCGGTTGAGCGCGAAAGCCGCCCCCAGCCCGATCGCGCCGCCGACGACGGCGAACAGATCCTGGCTGCCCTCGCCTGCCAGCATGTGACCGAGCGCCGCGCCGACGAGCAGCAAGGCCGCGCCGACGCCGTAACTCGCCAGCGCACCGCGCAGCGGCGCGCCATCGTCCATGCGCACGACCACCTGCTCGCCGACCCGCACGCCGATGCCATCGGGCACGCTGAACGTGTCGTTCGGCCCCTTGACCGCATAAGCCAGCTTGACCGAACGGCAGCCGCCCGGCTCGTCACAGCGTCCGCAGCCTTCCTGGCGGTCGCTCACCTTCACCCACGCACGGCCCTGCTCGACGCGCACCACGACACCTCTTGCCTCGATCATCGCGGCATCCGCTCCATACCATCGCCGAGACGCTGGACGGCCCTCAGCGGCACTTCGCCCAGCACGGTGATCAGATGATCGTCGACCGAGCGCTTGTAGATGTTGATCGGCCCGGACGCCAGCTGACCCAGACCGGTCGCGCCACTGTCCTGATCGCTCGGTTCGATGAAGACGGAAATGGCAGCCAGACCGTCGCTGTAGACGAGGTGCAGGATCTCGCCGCGCTCGCGCCCCAGCGGGCGCCGGACCACAGACTTCAGCGCGTAGCCCGGCAGCGCTGCAGCCAGCACCCACTCGCTGTCGTCCACCTGCAGCGGATCACCGTGGGCGTTGATCACGCGCCAGTCGCCGTCGTTCGAATAGCGCGGCTTGAGCGCCTCGGCATCGATCGGCCCGCCGATCCGCACGTCGGTAAAAGTGAACTGCTCGATGATCTCGCCGTTCGCGTCGACCATGCGCGCCTTCAGCAGCAGTCCGGAGGCCATGTCCGCCCACAGCATGTGGCCGTAGCGCAGATCGTCGCGGGGCTCGAGCACGATCAGCTGACTCTCGAGGCCGGCAATCCGCCCCACGTCGCCCTTGCTGACACGGTAGTTCTCGGCGATACCGGCGAACGACGCCGGCAGCCGGGCAGGGAAGGTTCTCTGGCTGCCTCCGCGGTCGATGATGACCGTCTTCTGATCGGGAAGCACGCAGCGCACCTCGTTGTTGGTGCGAATGACCTCGCGCGGGCTGCCGTCGAGCACTTCCAGCCGTTCATGCTCGCCACTGGCATCGACGATGTGCGTGATCCGGGACGTCTCGAAGTTGTGGCCGGACTGGTAGATGAAGGTACCCGTGTAGTCGAGTCGCTGGCCTGCCGAGGCGATTCGACCCAGCCACGCGATCGGGTCGGTCACCGTATCGGCAAGCGCCTGCGCGTTGAAAATGGCAGCGCAGAACGCCAGAGCCGCGGCGAAATACCTCATCGGCGAATGTCTCCACGAACGTCTGAAACCGTTCGCACGTACTGCACGGCGCCGGGAATCGGTCCGCCGCCGTTCATGGCCTGATGGACAAACACGTACTCGCGGTGCGAATCCTGGCGCTCGCCGGCGACGACTGCCAGGCCCTGGCGCGCCGACGCCTCGACCGCCTGCGCGCGCGACGCCGCCGCCGTCAACATCCCGGCATCGTCCGATCGCGGGTAGAACGTATAGGCCAGCATGCCCACCGCCGCCGCACCCATCACCGACGCGGCCACCGGCAACGCGGCGCGACGGACACGGCCCTCGCCGTCCGCGGTGGCGCCGTCACGGCGCGCGGGCGCCAACAGCGTGGGCTCGTCGTGAAGGCGCTCCATCACGCGCGACGCGAAATCCGGCGCTCCGGCACGCTCGCCTCGCAGCACGTCACCGATCAGACAGTACTTGTCCCACTTGTCTCTCAATGCCGCATCGCGGCACATCGAATCGACGACGGTGCGGGATGACTGATCGTCGAGGTCGCCATCCAGAAGTGCGGAAAGTTGATCTTTCATTAATACCACCTACCAGCGTTTGTCGGGAGCCGTGTCCAGCAGCGGCCGCAGTCGCTCCGAAATCGCCTCGCGGGCCCGGAAAATCCGCGACCGGACGGTCCCGATCGGACAGTCCATGATGTTGGCGATCTCCTCGTAGCTGAGACCTTCCAGCTCTCGGAGCATGATTGCGGTCCGGAGTTCCTCGGGCAGAGCCGCCATTGCCTCATCAACCGTTTCACCGATCTGCCGCGTCATCATCAAGCGTTCCGGAGTGTTGATGTCGCGCAGCTGATCGCCCTCTTCGAATGTTTCCGCCTCGGTCGAGTCGAACCCGGTCGACGTCGGGGCCCGCCGCCCCTGGGACACGAGGTAGTTCTTTGCCGTGTTGATTCCGATACGGTACAGCCAGGTATAGAACGCACTGTCGCCCCGAAACGAGCCCAGGGCACGATACGCCTTGATGAACGTCTCCTGAGCAACGTCCTCGACCTCGGCCGGATCACGAATCAAGCGCGAGAGCAGCCTGTGCAACTTGCGCTGGTACTTTGTCACCAGCAAGCCGAAGGCTTCCTTGTCGCCGCGTTGTACGCGTTCAACAAGCAGTTGATCAGTCTCGCGATCGCTCATGAGCGGGCCGTTACTCTCGGTTGGGCACAAACCGTAGCAGTATAACGATCCGACATGAGGACGGCAAAGCCGGGGTTATCTCGACAGACACGCCCGTCGAACAATAGTTCAGACGCCGCAAGGGTTTTTGCGGGCCATCCCACGCAACGCGGATGGCGGTGCGGCGTGCGCGGCGTGATATGCTCCGCGCACCCGAATGCCCGAAAGTCACGACCGTGCACCAAGACTACGACGTTCTCATACTGGGAAGCGGCACCGCAGGCCAGTCGCTCGCGCTTCGCCTTGCCGATCAAATGCGCGTGGCCATCGTCACCAAGCGCTCGATCGCCGACAGCGCCAGCGCCTGGGCACAGGGTGGGATCGCGGCCGTGCTCGACACGACCGACAGCCTGGAAGCGCACGTGCAGGACACCTTCACGGCCGGAGCCGGGCTGTGCGATCAGGCGGCCACGCGCTTCGTCGTCGAGCACGGACGTGCCGCGATCGAATGGCTGATCGAGCGCGGCGTGCCTTTCACGCGTGGAGACCACGCCCAAATCGGCTATCACCTGACACGCGAGGGCGGCCACTCGCACCGACGCATCATCCATGCCGCCGACGCCACCGGCGCAGCGGTGCAAAGCACGCTGAGCGAGCAGGTGTGCGCACACCCGAACATCGACGTGCTCGAGAACCACATCGCGATCGACCTGATCCTGGGCGAGAAAGTCGGCCATCCCGAGCAAGGCTGTCTCGGCGCCTACGCACTCGACCTCGGGCGCGGACGGGTCGTCACGCTGCGTGCGCCCAACACGGTCATCGCCACCGGTGGCGCAGGCAAGGTCTACCTCTTCACGACCAACCCCGACGTCGCCACCGGCGACGGTATCGCCATGGCATGGCGGGCGGGTTGCCGGGTCGCGAACATGGAGTTCATCCAGTTCCATCCGACCTGCCTGTTCCATCCACAGGCGAAGTCGTTCCTGATCAGCGAGGCCGTGCGCGGTGAAGGCGGCATGCTGCGGCTTCCCGACGGCACCCGCTTCATGCCCGATCACGATCCGCGCGCCGAACTTGCGCCGCGCGACGTGGTCGCGCGGGCGATCGATTTCGAGATGAAAAAGCGCGGCCTGGACTGCGTGTTCCTCGACATCAGCCACAAGCCGGCCGCCTGGCTGCGCGATCACTTCCCGAACATCCACGCGCGCTGCCTCGAGCTCGGCATCGACATCACGCGCGAACCGATACCGGTGGTGCCCGCCGCCCACTACACCTGCGGCGGCGTCGTCACCGATCTTTCGGCGCGCACCGACGTCGCCGGCCTGTACTGTGTCGGCGAAGCCGCCTGCACCGGCCTGCACGGCGCCAATCGCCTGGCCAGCAACTCGCTGCTCGAATGCCTGGTGTTCGGCGAAGCCGCCGCCAAGGACATACTGGCCAAGCCGCGCCGGCCACTGCCCGTACTGCCCCCCTGGGACGAGAGCCGCGTCACCGACGCCGACGAGGAGGTCGTGATCTCCCACAACTGGGCGGAGCTGCGCCGCTGCATGTGGGACTACGTCGGCATCGTGCGCACGAACAAGCGGCTGCTGCGCGCACAGCATCGCATTCGCCTGCTGGCGCGCGAGATTCACGAGTTCTATTCGAATTTCCGCGTCGGCAACGACCTGATCGAGCTGCGCAACCTGGTGGTCACCGCAGACCTTATCGTGCGCTGCGCCCTGCGCCGCAAGGAAAGCCGTGGCTTGCACTTTTCGCGCGACTATCCGGACACGCTGCCGCGCGCCCACAACACCGTGCTGCGACCGCTCAGGGCGGGTCACCGGCGCTGACCGGGCGCGCGCTCTTGTGCCGCAGCCAGATGCGCAGCTGCCGCCAGGTCGAGGGATCTCCGACATGGTCCGGCAGCAGCATCAGCGCGTGCGAGCGCGCACGCGGCGCGGCACCGGCTGCGAGCTCGCGCCACTGAAACCACAGAGCCCAGCCGAAGTCGGTGCAGCCCGGAAGCGGTGCCCCGCAAGTCGAGCCGCCTCGCAGGCGCAGGTCCAGCAGACCCGATTCCTCGAGCACGATGGATGAGCCGGCGAGGCGTCGATCGCTGCGAACGAGCACCGCCGCCGACAGCCCGAGCAGCGCGAGCACTGCCCCGTTTGCAGGCACTGACGGCTGCGAGCCCACAAACGCGATCGCCGCGACCAGATGGATCGCGGCGATCAGGGCCTGCAGACGCGCGGACGGCTTCAGGCGAATCTCGAGCGGATAGCGCATCGCGCAGACCGCCCGCTTCCCGGCTTCAGACGCGACGGAAAATCAGCGTTCCGTTGGTGCCACCGAAGCCGAACGAGTTCGACAGCGCGACGCGAATGTCCATCTTGCGTGCCTCGTTGGCGACGTAATCCAGATCGCACTGTTCGTCCTGATCGAACAGGTTGATCGTCGGTGGCGCAATCTGGTTGAACACCGCCAGCGTCGAGAACACCGCCTCGACCCCGCCGGCCGCACCCAGCAGGTGGCCGGTCATCGATTTGGTCGAGTTGACGGCGATCGACGCGGCGTGATCGCCGAAGCAGCGCTTGATCGCGACCGTCTCGGCAATGTCGCCGAGCGGCGTCGAGGTGCCATGGGCATTGATGTAGTCGACCTCGTCGGGCGACAGACCGGCATCGCGCAACGCATTGACCATGCAGCGGGCGGCGCCGTCGCCGTCCTCGCACGGAGCCGTCATGTGGAAGGCGTCGGCGCTCATGCCGAACCCGGCCACCTCGGCGTAGATCCGCGCGCCGCGCGCCTTGGCGTACTCGTACTCCTCGAGCACCAGCACGCCGGCCCCCTCTCCGAGCACGAAGCCGTCGCGCCCCTTGTCCCACGGACGGCTCGCCGCCGCCGGATCGTCGTTGCGCGTCGACAATGCCTTCGCCGATGCGAACCCGCCGATCGCCAGCGGCGTGACGGTCGACTCGGCGCCGCCGGCAACCATCACGTCGACGTCGCCGCGCTCGATCAGTCGCGCCGCATCGCCGATGCAGTGCGTGGCGGTGGTGCAGGCGGTCACGATCGCCAGGCACGGCCCCTTGAGCCCGAACATGATCGAAAGGTTGCCTGCGATCATGTTGATGATGGTGCCCGGAATGAAGAATGGCGATATCTTGCGATGACCGGCCTTCAGAAAATCGTCGTGGGTCGTCTCGATCATCGGCAAGCCGCCGATGCCCGAGCCGATGTTCACGCCGATGCGCTCCGCATTGGCGGCCGTCACCTCCAGCCCGGAGTCCTTGATGGCCTGGATGCCGGCCGCGAGACCGTAATGGATGAACACATCCATACGGCGCGCCTCCTTCGCGGAAAGGTAGGCGCCGGTGTCGAAGCCCTTGACTTCACCGGCGATGCGCACCGGGAAGGCCGAGGCGTCGAACCGGGTAATCTCTCCGATACCGGAACGGCCATTGACAATGTTGTCCCAAGCTTCCGGAATTGTGTTCCCGACCGGGGAAATGATCCCCAGACCGGTAATGACGACTCTGCGACGGGTCAATGTTAGCTCCGGTTTTCCTGTGATCTTTCTTGGTCTTACTTCTTGAGATGAGCGTTGACGTAGTCAATCGCCTGCTGGACGGTGGTGATCTTCTCGGCTTCCTCGTCCGGGATCTCACACTCGAATTCTTCTTCCAGCGCCATCACCAGCTCGACGGTATCGAGTGAATCCGCACCCAGATCGTCGACGAACGAAGACTCGTTCTTGATCTCCGATTCGTTCACGCCAAGCTGCTCAGCAACGATCTTCTTGACGCGCTGTTCGATGTTCTCCATGAAGAGACTCCTTCCCTGATATATAGAGAGATGTAAAAAGCCGGCGTATTCTACCAAAAACGCCGCCGACCGCTATTGCAACCAACGCTTACGACATGTACATACCACCATTAACATGCAGGGTGGTACCGGTAATATAGCTTGCCGCCGGAGAGGCGAGAAACGCGACGGCCGCGGCGATCTCCTCGGGCCGGCCCAGCCGGCCCAGCGCGATCTGGCCGAGCAGCGCGTCGCGGGCCGCTTCGGGCAGCGCGCGCGTCATGTCGGTGTCGATGAAACCGGGCGCCACGCAATTGACCGTGATGTTGCGGCTGCCGAGCTCGCGCGCGAGCGCGCGGCTCATGCCCGCCACGCCCGACTTGGCCGCGGCGTAGTTCGCCTGCCCGGCATTGCCCGAGCTGCCGACCACCGACGTGATGTTGATGATGCGCCCGCCGCGCGCCTTCATCATGCCGCGCATGACGAGCTTGGCCATGCGGAACACGGCCTTCAGATTGGTCTCGATGACCGCGTCCCACTCCTCGTCCTTCATGCGCATCGCGAGGTTGTCGCGCGTGATGCCGGCGTTATTGACGAGCACGCCGACCGCGCCGTAGCGCTTGTCGACCTCGGCGACGAGCGCCTCGCAGGCGGCGGCGTCGGTCACGTCGAGCGCCATGCCGCCGCCGGCGATGCCGGCCTGCGCGAGCGCCTCGCCGATCTGCGCCGCACCGTCATCCGAAGTCGCCGTACCGATCACCGTCGCACCGAGCCCGCCGAGCTCGAGGGCGACGGCCCGTCCGATGCCGCGCGAGGCGCCGGTCACCAGCGCCACCTGTCCGTTCAGTGAAAATCCCATCTGCCTCACCTCGCCGCCGCAAGGGCTTGTTCCAGGCTGGCCGCATCGTGCAGCGCGCCGCCCTGCACATCCTTCGCGATGCGCTTGTTCATGCCGGCCAGCACCTTGCCCGGCCCGCACTCGTAGATGTGGGTGACACCGCGCGCAGCGATCGCCTGCACGGTTTCGATCCAGCGCACCGGCGAGAACGCCTGGCGCACCAACGCGTCGCGGATCGCGTGGGGAGCCTCGCACACCGCGACGTCGACGTTGTTCAGCACCGCGATCGCAGGCGCCGCGATGTCGACGTCGGCGAGCCGCGCGGCGAGCCGCTCGGCGGCCGGGCGCATCAGTGCGCAATGAAATGGTGCGCTGACCGGCAGCGCCATCGCGCGCTTGGCGCCGCGCCCCTTCGCCAGCTCGATCGCGCGCGCCACCGCCGCCTGCGCACCGGCGATGACGATCTGGCCGGGCGCATTCAGGTTGGCCGCCTCGACCACCTCGCCGGCCGCCGCCGCGGCACACACCTCGCGCACGGCCTCGACCTCGAGGCCGAGCAAGGCCGCCATCGCGCCCTGGCCGGCGGGCACCGCCTCCTGCATCGCCTGGGCACGAAAGCGCACCAGCGGCACGGCGTCGGCGAACTTCAAGGCTCCGGCAGCGACCAGCGCCGAGTACTCGCCGAGACTATGTCCCGCGACGACCGACGGCTCCGGTCCTCCGGCGGCCCGCCAGGCACGGTAGACCGCAACGCCCGCGGTCAGCATCAGCGGCTGCGTATTGATGGTGAGCGCGAGCCGCTCGGCCGGTCCGTCGCACACCATCTGCCACAAATCCTCGCCCAGCGCCTCGGACGCCTCGGCGAAGGTGTCGCGAATGACGGCATTGTCACCGTACGCGGTCATCATGGCCACGGATTGGGACCCCTGTCCCGGAAACACCAGTGAAAAATTCATCGTTTGATCTTCCCTCAGAACGCGAGCAAGGCCGCACCCCACGTGAAGCCCCCGCCCACCCCTTCGAGGATGAGCCGGTGCCCGCTGCCGATGCGGCCGTCGCGCACGGCCAGATCGAGCGCCAGCGGAATCGACGCCGCCGACGTGTTGCCGTGCTGGTCGACGGTCGCGATGACCTTCTCCATCGGCAGGCCCAGTCGCTTGGCCGTCGCCTGCAGGATGCGGATGTTGGCCTGATGCGGAATCAGCCAGTCGACATCGCCGGTACCCAGACCGGCCTCTTCGAGCACCTCGTTGGCGACGTCGGCGAGCACGCGGACGGCAAACTTGAACACCGCCTGGCCGTCCATGCGCAGAAACGGATCGCCGATCACCTGTCCTGCCGCGATGCCGCCGGGCACCCACAGGATCGGATGATGGCTGCCGTCGGCGTGCAGCGCGCTCGAAATGATGCCGGGCGTCTCGGCGGCCTCGAGCACGACCGCGCCGGCGCCGTCACCGAACAGCACGCAGGTGCCACGGTCGGACCAGTCGAGGATGCGCGAGAACACTTCGGCGCCGACCACCAGGGCGCGCTTGTGGCTGCCCGAGCGAATGAACTTGTCGGCGACGGTGAGCCCGTAGATGAAACCGCTGCATACCGCCTGGATGTCGAAGGCGGCACTGCCGTTGCCGATGCCGAGCTTGGACTGCAGCAGCGTGGCGGTGCTCGGAAAGATGCAGTCCGGCGTCGACGTCGCGACGATGATCAGGTCGATGTCGCCGGGGGCGAGTCCGGCGGCCTCGAGCGCATGCAGGCTCGCGCTGCGGGCCAGGTCGCTGGTCACGACGCCGGGCGCGGCCAGATGCCGTGTGCGGATGCCGGTGCGCTCGACGATCCATTCGTGCGACGTTTCGATGCCGCGCGCGACAAGGTCGTCGTTGCTGACCGGGTCGCCGGGCAGGCAGCTGCCGGTGCCGATCACTCTGGCGTAAATCATGCTGTCACTCCATCCATCGTGGCCATGCGCTCGGAGATGCGCTCGATCAGCCGGTTCGACGCCGCTTCGGCCGCACGGAAGATTGCCTGCTCGAACGCGAACGCGTCGGCCGAGCCGTGGCTCTTCACGACGACGCCGCGCAGGCCGACCAGCGCGGCACCATTGTAGCGGCGGTGATCGACGCGGTCCTTGAAGCGCTTGAGCACCGGCAAGGCCACCAGCGCCATCGCCCGGCTCAGCAGCCCGCGGCTGAACTCCTCGCGCAGGAACGCCGCAAGCATCTGGGCCAGCCCCTCGGAGGTCTTCAACGCCACGTTGCCGACGAATCCGTCGCACACGACGACGTCGGTCGTGCCCTTGTAGATGTCGTCGCCCTCGACGTTGCCGCAGAAATTGAGCCCGCTCTTCTTCAGCAGCTCCGCCGCCTGCTTGACCACCTCGTTGCCCTTGATCGCCTCTTCGCCGATGTTGAGCAGCCCCACCGAGGGACGCTCGATGTGCTCGACGGCGGCAGCGAGCATCGCACCCATCACGGCGAACTGCAAAAGATGCTGCGGCGTGCAGTCGACGTTGGCCCCGAGGTCGAGCACGCAGCTGCGCCCCTTTTGCGTCGGCAGGATGGACGCGATCGCCGGCCGGTCGATGCCCGGCAGCGTTTTCAGCACGAAGCGCGAGATCGCCATCAGCGCACCGGTGTTGCCGGCCGACACCGCCGCCTGGGCGCGTCCGTCCTTGACCAGGTCGATGGCGACGCGCATCGAGGAATTCTTCTTGCCGCGCATCGCGCTGGCCGGCGCTTCGTCCATGCCGACCACCTCGAGCGCGGGTTCGACGATCAGCCGGTCACCGAGGCCGCTGCCGATCTGGCTGACCGCCTGCTCCAGCGCGTCCGGAAGACCGACGAGAATGGCCCGCGTGCCGGGGTGGCGACGCAGGAACGCCTGCGCCGCGGGCACCGTCACCGCGGGACCGTGATCGCCACCCATGCAGTCTATTGCAACGGTGACATCCATCGGCTTGTCTCGAATTTCGGATTGTCCACAAGAAAAACGGCGCAGTCGCCCGATGCGCTGCGCCGTATGCGCGAGAAAGGCTTACTCGCCCTTGGTCTTGACGACCTTCTTGCCGCGGTAGAAACCACCCGGGGTGATGTGGTGACGCAGATGAACCTCGCCGGTGGTCGCCTCGACCGCGAGCGGCGGATTGGTCAGAAAGTCGTGTGCGCGATGCATGCCGCGCTTGGACGGCGATTTCTTGTTCTGCTGAACGGCCATGGCAATACTCCTGGTTCGATACTCGTGTCGATGCCGCTCAGCCCGCGGATCCCTTGCGCAACTTCGCAAGCACGGCGAACGGCGATTCCTTCTCCGCCCCGCCCGGCGGGCGTGGCGATTCACAACTTTCATGTCGCGGCGCGATCGGCACGGCAAGCAGGATCTCGTCCTCGAGCAGCGCCAGCACATCCATGTCCGCCGTCGCCTCGATCGTGTCGAAGGCCTCGACCTCGAGTTCCTCATCCGGAATCTGGACACCGGCCCTGACCAGACGCAACAGCGAATCGAGCTCGAGCGGCCATGCCATCGCGTTGAGACAGCGCTGACACTGCAGGCTCAGCACGGCACTCGCCTTCAACCTGAGGAACGGGTCACCATCCGCACCGGTTTCAGCGCTGACGACGTAAGAGACGCCCCCCTGCCGGTCGGACAGGACGTCGGCGAGCCGACCGAGATCGGCCAGCGCGACACGACCGGACAGAGCCCCCCCTTCGGCGACGAATCTGAACGGATCGGAGATGATGCCTGCGCGCGACATAAGAAGCGGATGATATTATTTCCGCCCCGCCCTGTCAAAGCGCATGCACGGACCCGATGAAACTCGTACTCGCTTCCACCTCGGCCTACCGCCGCGCCCTGCTCGAACGCTTCGAGATGCCCTTCGAGACGGCGCGCCCCGACGTCGATGAGACGCCGCTGCCGGGCGAGCCGCCGCCCGCCACCGCCGACCGCCTCGCGGCCGCGAAGGCACGCGCGGTCGCCACCCGCTTCGACGACGCGCTGGTGATCGGCAGCGACCAGGTCGCGCACCTCGGCGACGAGGTCTTCGGCAAACCCGGCACAGTCGAGCGCGCCGTCGAGCAGTTGCGGCGCATGAGCGGGCGCACGATCGTGTTCCACACCGCCGTGGCGCTGCTCGACACGGCGAACGGCCGGCTTCAGTGCGAGAGCGTGCCGACACTGGTGCGCTTTCGCGAGCTGACCGAAGCCGAGATCGTCCGTTACGTCGCCAAGGAACGTCCGCTCGATTGCGCCGGCAGCGCCAAGTCCGAGGCGCTCGGCATTACGCTGCTGGAGTCGCTCAGCGGCGACGATCCGACCGCGCTGGTCGGCCTGCCGCTGATCGCACTCGCGCGCATGCTGCGCGCCGAAGGCGTCATCCTGCCATGACCGCAGCGCGCGGCGCGCTGATCCTGGTGCCGGTGAGCCTCGGCGAGACGCCGTGGACACGCTTTCTGCCGCAGGACGCACAGCGGCTCGCGAGCGGCCTGCGGCATTTCGTCGTCGAGAACCCGAAAGCGGCGCGCGCGCAGCTGAAGCGGATCGAGCATCCGCTGCCGCTGCGCGAACTCGACATCCGCACCCTGCCCGAACAGCCCGACCAGGCCGCGCTCGACGAGCTGCTGGCGCCGGCGATCGCAGGCCACGACGTCGGCCTGATGTCCGACGCCGGCTGCCCCGCGGTAGCCGATCCCGGCGCGCGGCTGGTAGCGCGCGCCCACGCCCACGAGCTCGCCGTGCGTCCGCTGGTCGGGCCGTCGTCGATCCTGCTCGCGCTGATGGCGTCCGGCCTCAATGGGCAGAGCTTCGCTTTCTGCGGCTACGTGCCGGTCGCCGACACGCAGCGCGACGCCCAGCTGCGCCAGCTCGAGACCGAGTCGCGCCGCCTCGGCCGCACGCAGATTTTCATCGAGACGCCGTACCGCAACGAGCGGCTGTTCGACGCCCTGCTCACGACCTGCGCCCCCACGACGCGGCTGTGCGTCGCCTGCGATCTGACGACGGACGCCGAATGGATCCGGACGCACACGATCGCACGCTGGCGCAAGGCGGCGCGACCCGATGTCGCCCGGCGCCCGGCGCTGTTCCTGATGCTGGCCGGGTGAGCGCGGCGCGCTCAGCCGCGCGCGCGCACGCCGAGCCAGGCCGCCAGCTCGGCCGGCGTGTCGATGATCGCGAGCGGCGCCGCCTCGACCAGTGCCGCGCGCGGATGCGCCCCGAAGGACACCGCCAGTGACGCGACACCGGCGTTGCGTGCCATGTCGAGATCGTGCGTCGTGTCCCCGATCATCAGCGTGCGATCGCGCGCAACGCCGAGCTCGTCCATGAGCTCCTCGAGCATCTGCGGATGCGGCTTCGAGAAGCATTCGTCCGCACAGCGCGTGCTCGCGAAAAATCGCCCCAGCCCCGTGTGCGTCAGCGCCCGGTCGAGCCCGACCCGGCTCTTGCCGGTCGCCACGCCCAGCAGACGTCCTGCGCCGGCGAGCTGCTCGATCATCTCGAACGCCCCTGGAAACAGCGACAGCTCGTGGTCCGTCGCGAGGTAGTGGAAGCGGTAGCGTTCGACCATCTTCGGGTAGTCGGCGCGCGCGAGCTGCGGCACCGCGTGGCCGAGCGCATCCTGCAGGCCGAGGCCGATGACGTGCCGCGCCCGCGCCTCGCTCGGTTCGGGCAGCGCGAGGTCGCGGCATGCCGCGGCGATGGCCCGCACGATCGCGGCTGCCGAATCCATCAGCGTGCCGTCCCAGTCGAAGACGATCAGCTCGAAGCGCTTGGCCGGATGTTCGCTCATGTTTCAATCCGATTCGGTGTGGTCCAGGTGGTCGAGAAAGGCCTGCAGCTCCGGCGGCAGCGCAGCCTGCAGCGCGAGCGGCTCGCCGCTCAGCGGATGCACGAACGACAGCTGCGCCGCATGCAGGAACATCCGCCGCAGCCCCTCGCCGTCGAGCTGCTTGTTCAGCGCAAAGTCGCCGTACTTGTCGTCGCCGGCGAGCGGAAAACCCAGATGGGCGAGATGCACGCGGATCTGATGGGTGCGTCCGGTCTTCAGTTCCACGTCGAGCAGGCTGAAGCGCTGCCAGCGCCGCACCAGGCGCACGATGCTGTGGGAAGGCTTGCCGTCCTCGCTGACCCGCACCCGACGCTCGCCGTCCGGCGTCAGATACTTGAACAGGGGCTCGCGCACGTGCTGCAATCGATTACTCCAGCGGCCGGCCACCAGCGCGAGGTAGTGCTTGTCCACACGTCCCTCGCGCATCATGTCGTGCAGCGCCTTCAGCGCGGAACGCTTTTTCGCCACGATCAGCAGACCCGAGGTCTCGCGGTCGATGCGGTGCGCGAGCTCGAGCAGGCGCGCGTCCGGCCGCTGGCTGCGCAGCTGTTCGATCACGCCGAAAGCGACCCCGCTGCCGCCATGCACGGCCTTGCCGGCCGGCTTGTCGACGACGACCAGCGCGTCGTCCTCGAACACCACCGGCAACGGCTTTCCGGCCGGCACCGGCGCTGCGTGCACCGGCTGCGCCACGCGCACCGGCGGAATGCGGATCTCGTCGCCTTCGGCGAGCCGGTAAGTCGGTGCAACGCGGCCGCCGTTCACACGCACCTCGCCGCTGCGCAGAATGCGATAGACGTGGCTTTTCGGCACACCCTTGCAGACGCGCAGCAGGTAGTTGTCGATGCGCTGGCCGGCCGCCGCCTCGTCCACGCGCTCGCGCCGCACCGCGGGCGCGCTGCGCGAATCGCCGAGATTGCCTTTGCCTTGGGCCTTGATCATGAAATATACTCTGCGACGGTTGCACCGGTTGCGGTCGGATTTTCTTGCACCCGAAGGTGAAGAAGCGATTTCGGCGTAGAGCCCACAAGCGAGCTCCCGGTCATCCCCATCGTGCCGTCCATGCCTGAAAAGGCAGCGATGGTAACGCAATCGACAAACTTCGATCCATTGGATTGGATTTACACGCCTAGCGCACTTGCAGGAACAAGTGCTCCGGCCGACGGCGGGAGCACCGGACAATCGACCAGCCGACCCATCACAGCCCACAATCGATCGGATGAAAGAAGCAACAACCAACCGCTCCTGAACCGGTAAAGCGCGATGGTGCGCGCCGCTCGTCCTGCCCGTGTGCTAGCGCGGGAGAACGACACATATGAAGCGCATGCTTTTCAATGCGACGCAGGCCGAGGAACTCCGCGTCGCGATCGTCGATGGTCAGAAACTGATCGACCTCGACATCGAATCGGCCTCCAAGGAGGAACGCAAGAGCAACATCTACAAGGCCGTGATCACACGCATCGAGCCCAGTCTCGAGGCCGCGTTCGTCGATTACGGCTCCGAGCGCCACGGCTTTCTGCCGTTCAAGGAAATCGCACGCAGCTATTACGCCGCGGGTACCGACGCGGGCAAGGCACGCATCCAGGACGCGCTCAAGGTCGGCCAGGAGCTGATCGTCCAGGTCGAGAAGGATGAGCGCGGCAACAAGGGGGCGGCGCTCACCACTTATATCTCGCTGGCCGGCCGCTACCTCGTGCTGATGCCGAACAACCCGCGCGGCGGCGGCGTGTCGCGGCGCGTCGAAGGCGACGAGCGCACCGAGCTGCGCGAGGTCATGGACCAGCTCGAGGTCCCCTCGGGCATGAGTCTGATCGCCCGCACCGCCGCGATCGGACGCACCGCCGAAGAGCTGCAGTGGGACCTCAACTACCTGCTGCAGCTGTGGCAGGCGATCGAGGGTGCGGCGCAGACGCAAAGCGGCGCCTTCCTGATCTACCAGGAAGGCAGCCTCGTGATCCGCGCGATCCGCGACTACTTCCAGCCCGACATCGGCGAGATCCTGATCGACACCGACGACATCTTCGAGCAGGCCACGCAGTTCATGGCGCACGTGATGCCCGGCAACGTGTCGCGCGTGAAGCGCTACAGCGACGACGTGCCGCTGTTCTCGCGCTTCCAGATCGAGCACCAGATCGAGTCGGCCTACTCGCGCCAGGTCAATCTGCCCAGCGGCGGCGCGGTGGTGATCGATCATACCGAGGCGCTGGTGTCGATCGACGTCAACTCCGGCCGTGCCACCAAGGGCGCGGACATCGAGGAAACCGCCTTCCGCACCAACCTCGAGGCAGCCGACGAGATTGCCCGGCAGCTGCGCCTGCGCGACCTCGGCGGCCTGATCGTGATCGATTTCATCGACATGGAGTCGCAGAAGAACCAGCGCGAGGTCGAGAACCGCCTGCGCGACGCGCTGCGCCACGACCGCGCCCGCGTGCAGACGGCCAAGATCAGCCGTTTCGGCCTGCTCGAGCTGTCGCGCCAGCGCCTGCGCCCGGCACTTGCCGAAACCAGCTACATCCCGTGCCCGCGCTGCAACGGTACCGGCCACATCCGCAGCACCGAATCGTCGGCGCTGCACATCCTGCGCATCCTCGAAGAGGAAGCGATGAAGGAGAACACCGGCGCCGTGCATGTGCAGGTCCCGGTCGATGTCGCGACCTTCCTGCTCAACGAGAAGCGCTCCGACATCGCCCGCATCGAGTTGCGCCACAAGATCCTGCTGATCATCGTGCCGAACCGCCATCTCGAGACACCGCAGCACGAGATCACGCGGCTGCGCCACGACCAGCTCAACCAGGAAGACATCGCGCTGGCGAGCTATCAGATGGCGATCAAGCCGGCCGAAGAGGATCTGCGCCTGCCGCACGGCGAAGGCAGCAGCAAGCCGGCGCGCGCCGAGGCGGTGGTGAAGGGTGTACCCGGCCAACCGGCCCCGAACGTCGAGATCCCGGCCGAAGCCGGCGCGACCGCACCGACCGCCGCGGCGGCGAAATCCGGCATCTTCGCGCTGTTCGAGCGCCTGCTCGGCTGGCTGCGCGCTCAGACCGCGGCACCGGCACCGGCGAGCACGCCCGAGCCCGCCACCCGCCCCGCGCCACGACCGCGCCCCGAGCGCAGCGATTCGCAGCGTCGTGGCAGCCAGCGCAACCGGCGCGAACAGCCGCGCGGCGAGCGTGCCGACGAGGCGAGCGAGCAGGCGCGCGCTGCCAGCACGAACAAGCGTGGCGAGGCGAGCGATCGTGACACCGCGCCGCCGACGGCCGAACGCGAGCCCGGCGGCCGCAATCGCCGCGGCCGCGGCCAGAGCCCGCGCCAGCAGCGGCCCGAGGAGATCGCCGACAAGGCGCTCAAGGCCGCCGCGACCGAAGCACCGGAGGTGGCAATGATCGAAGCGCCGACGGCCGAAACCGCCGAAGTGGCCGGCGACAGCGATTCGACCGCATCGGGCCGGCGCCGTCGCCGCGGGCGCGGCCGACGCGGCACGCGATCGGGCGAGCAGCAGGCACCGGTGGCGGCGGCCGCTGCCGCAGAAGGCGACGCCACGGCGCTCGAGACCGACGATCAGGCGCGGCCAACCGAATCCGCCCGACACGATGCAGCCCCGCCCGAAGCCGAGACAGTGACCGCAACCGCCGAAGCGAAGCCGACGGCCGAGCCCGGCGCATCCCCCCCCGCGACCGACACGACCATAGCCGAGACGGCGGGCCCTGCCGAGACCCCGCTTCCCGTGGTCGCCGGTACGGCCGAGCCGATCGAGGCGACACACGAAGAAGCACCCCTGCCGGTCGCGCGGACCGAGCGCGAGGCAGTCGAATCCGCTGCCGACGCCGAGGCGCGTGTCGAGGCAGCGAGCTCGGCTGAGGCGACGCTCACCGCGCGCACCGAACCTACGAGCGTTGAGCCCGAAGCCCAGGCACCCACGCCGGTGGCGGAGGCGTCCGAGGCCCCAACCGTTGCCGAAGCGCCTGCACCGGTTCGCACCGACGCGGCCGCCGCAGCAGCCGATGAAGCGCCCGTCCAGGTATCTGCCGAAACGCTCGAAGCCGCCCCGACCGTGCCCGAGCCATCTCAGGCGGAGCAGCGCGAACCAGCGGCCGAGGCCGTGGAGCAAGCGCCTGCTGCCGCATCGGAGCCGGAGAAAGCGTCCGCCGAGCCTCTGACGACACCTGCGGACGAGACGGTCCGGGTCGCCGAGGCCGAAGTGGCCAAAGCCGAAGCCCAACCCGCCGCCAGCGAGGCGGAAGCCGAAGCGAAAGCCGAAGCCGAGGAAGCCGCGCCGACGGGTACGGAAGGCACTCGCGCGCCGTCGGCACCGATCGATCTCGGCACCACGCTGAGCGAGAGCGGTCTGGTGATGATCGAGACCGACCACGAGAAGGTCAAGGCCGCAGCCAAAGAGGCCGACGGCGCGCCGCCGGTCCAGCTCGGGCGCCGCCCTCGCCCGCCGCGCGTGATTCCCGACGAGCCGCTGCAACAGGTCGAAACGCACAAGTAATGCCCGGCTCACACGCCGCCGACCGGAGCGCCGGTCGGCGGCGTGCAGGAAGCGACAGCATCGCGAGCGCACGGACGCGACGACTGCGTTCCCGGGCGGCTGCGCCCGCGAAGGCGTGGTTCCCGACGCGGATCGTCCGCTCTCGCGCCGCCTACGGCGCCAGTTCGGCGCGCAATGCGTCGATCAGCCCGCCGACACCGTCCTCGCAGTAGTCGAGTACGGCCTCGAAGCCGGCGTCGCCGCCGTAGTACGGATCCGGCACCTCGTCGAGATCATGATTGCGCGCATAGCGCATGAACAACTGCACCTTGGGCCGGTAGACCTCCGGGCAGCTGCGCAGCATGGTCTCGAGATGACCGACGTCCATCGCCAGCACCAGATCGAAGCGCTGAAAGTCGGCGATCTCGATCCTGCGTGCCCGCAGCGGCGAAAGGTCGTAGCCACGTCGCGCCGCCGCCTTCGCCGCGCGCGGATCGGGCGGCTCGCCGACGTGATAGCCGTGCGTGCCGGCCGAGTCGACCGCGATCAGGTCGGCAAGACCCGCTTCCTGGACGAGCGCCCGTGCCACCGCTTCGGCCGTCGGGGACCGGCAGATATTCCCGGTGCAGACGAAAAGCACCCGTCTCACAGCGTCCTGCATGCTCTCCCCCCATCGTTCGGGCGGCGCGGCGCGACGACGCCGCCCCGCCGCGGGCTCATGAATCCGTTGCGCTGCCGTGCTGGTCGGCACCGAAAGCGCGCTCGCGCAGGCGGAACAGTTCGTCGCGCGCGGCCGCCGCCTGCTCGAACTCGAGATTGCGCGCGTGCTCCTGCATCTCCTTCTCGAGCTTGCGGATCGCCTTCGCGAGCGCCTTCTCGTCGAGCGTCGCGTAGTCGGTGCGCGGCGCGGCAACCCCTGCGGCCGATCTCGCCTCGTCCGCCGCGTAGACACCGTCGATGATGTCCTTGATGCGCTTGCTGACGGTCTTCGGCACGATGCCGTGCGCCTCGTTGAAGGCGAGTTGCTTGGTTCGCCGCCGCTCGGTCTCGCCGATCGCCGCGTTCATCGAGCGCGTCACGACGTCGGCGTAGAGGATCGCCGTGCCGTGGATGTGGCGCGCCGCCCGCCCGATGGTCTGGATCAGCGAGCGCTCCGAGCGCAGAAAGCCTTCCTTGTCGGCATCGAGGATCGCCACCAGCGACACCTCGGGGATGTCCAGGCCCTCGCGCAGCAGGTTGATGCCGACCAGCACGTCGAACTCGCCCAGGCGCAGGTCGCGGATGATCTCGACGCGCTCGACGGTGTCGATGTCCGAGTGCAGGTAGCGCACGCGGATGCCGTTGTCGGCGAGGT